>DATJFP010000062.1 GCA_035495615.1 Verrucomicrobiia bacterium
CGTTGATGAAATGCAGAAGAGCATGTCCAAGGCCGTGGAATCGACGCGCAAGGAATTCAAAAACATCCGCACGGGCCGCGCTTCGATCGCTCTTGTAGAAGGCATTCAGGTCAATTATTACAACACGCCGACGCCGTTGAAGGGCCTGGCGAACATTGCGACACCCGATCCGAAAACGATCGCCATCACCCCGTGGGATCCCAGCGGCCTTCCGGAAATCGAAAAGGCCATTTTGAAATCGGATCTGGGCCTTACGCCGATGAACGACGGCAAGCTGATCCGCATCTCGATTCCCGCGCTCACGCAGGAACGCCGCGAAGAACTTTCGAAAGTCGTCAAGAAGACCGCCGAAGAAGGACGCGTTTCCGTGCGCAATTCGCGGCACGAGGCCATCGAAGGCGTGAAGAAGCTCGAAAAGGGCAAGGCTATTTCCGAAGACGATTCCCGTTCGGTCCAGAAAGACATCCAGAAATTCACGGATAAATTTATCTCCGAAGTGGATGAGGCTCTGAAACAAAAAGAGGCCGAGATCCACTCGATCTAATCCTCGGTTTTCCCCGCATTCTTTTCGAGCTCGTAGCTCAGCCTGGTAGAGCATCGCCCTTTTAAGGCGAGTGTCGATGGTTCGAATCCATCCGAGCTCAACACTAATAAAAAAGCCATAGCAGAAGCTATGGCTTTTTTATTTTGACCGGGGAGCTCGGATGGCGCCGGAATCAAATGATTCCGCCAGGCTCGGCAGCGCTGGATGCGCTGCTCTTCGCACTTCGAACGGGAGCCGCCGAGCCCGATCAACGGAGGCGCGACCTTATGGGAGCGTCGACCTTCCTTCGAGGCGGCGGCTGGCCGACTGGAGGCATCCAGTGAGTCTGCGAAGCGTGAGCGGAGCAGGCGAACGTTTTGGATGCCGTAAGCGCTCGAATCCATCCGAGCGGCTATCGCCAGAGACTCACCTCCGCCATGGGTTTTGATCCTTTTCGCATTTCCCACAAATTACCCTCCTTCTTCCCTCCCTAACCCCACACCTCGCCTCACTTTATATGAGTCTTTCGTTAGTCGAATTCGAACTAGCAAAATCTATCTATAACTTGTTTTAATTCCATAAATTATGTACATTTAAAAAAGATAATAAAATGTTTTGACATGGAAATGTATTTAACTATATTGAATGAGTCCGCTTAGCTGACCCGTGCGGTCGATGCAGGCGGGGTCTATCCCTACGTGAGGTGTTTGTCTTGCGCTGTTGGAGAAAGGAAAATTCAGCCCGCCGCCCCCGGTTACGAGCCCTCGCAACCGCCGTGATTTTTCTTTTTTCCAGCATTCCTGTTTTTCCTGTCCCATCGCATGCCGAAGTCGGCGCGCCTTCGGCCTTGTCGCTGTCCCGGCTGCCGTCTCTTGACCGTGAACTTATCCGTTCCTTACATGCCTTGCCCGGTGAATTCGGAGATTTTCAGGAAACCTTTCTTCCCGAAATGGAAGAAGAAGCTCCTGAGGGGGGAAATCCGGCGGCATCCGGCTATCCGCTGATTCTCCATATTCAGGACGCGCACGCCAACGTCGAAGCCCAGGCCCGCATCCGCGACATCCTGGACTGGATCGAAAAAACCTTTCAGAAAAATCCCGGCTTCGGCCGCAAGCTTTTCATCGCGCTCGAAGGAACCGAAGGGGAGCTTCATCCCGAATACCTGGAACTCTTCCCGGAGTTTCCCAAGGCCAACGACGCCTTTGCCGCGGCCCTGCAGGAAAAAGGGGAGATGACCGGCGCTGAGATGTTTGCCTGGGAAAAGTTCAAGAAAGAAAAAAAGAACGCGGACGCGGGGCCGCAGGAAAAAAAGGCGGAACGCTCCGTTCGGATCGTTGGCGTAGAAAGCGGGGAGGTCTACCGGCAGAACCTTTTCGCTTTCCGCAATCTCCAGATGAAGCAGGACGAGATCGAAAGTCTCATGAAGCCTTTCAAGGCCGAAATGGCCATTGCCGCGTCCCGGTTTTTGAATCCGGCGCTCCGCGATTTCATCCGCGACAGCGAACGTACCGATATCCTGCCTTCGCCGGTATTGCGGCACATCCGCGAAACGCTCGGCATCGATTTGAACGACCGGATCGAGCAGATCCGCTTTCCGAATCTCGCGCGCATCGTGCACCTCCAGGAGATGGAGCTGTTTCTCGACATGGAGCTGGCGCGCCTGGAATGGGCGTCCTTCCGGAACGTGCTTGAAGAGAAATCTTTCGACGGCGATGCCATCAAGGTTCTCGACAGCCTGACGCGCGAAAACCATGACGTCGTGCTGCCGCTGCGCCCGATCTTCGAGGCGCTGCTCGACGAAGCCGACCTCATTCCCAAGCTCGCCAATTACCCGCATTTCATGCAGGTCGCGGCCTACCGCCTTCTCAGCCAGGAAGTGGATTCCCACGGATTCATGGCCGAGATCAAGGGCCTCAAAAAAGAAATCATGCACAAGCTCGCGGTCACGGAAAAAGAAAAAGAATTCCTGGGGCTCTACGAAGATTTCATCTTGCTGCGCAACCTGCTGGAAGCGGATCTCACGCGGGAGGAATTCAAACAGATTCTGCCCGAAAAAGGCCGCATTTCCCCGGCCATCGTGGTTGAGCGCTTCCAGAAAATCCTTGGAGAAGAGCAGGGCTCCGAAGGCTACCACGAACAGTCGGCGAAAAACCAGCCGGCGCTGCAATCCTTTTTCGAATCCGCCTTGGTCTTTTATGCGGGAGCGGAAAAGCGCGATGAAGCGCTGCTGAAAAACGCTCTGAAGCTATACCGCGAGGAAGAGCCTGAAGGCGGCGAAGGACCGGGGATCCTGGTCCTTGTCGCCGGAGGCTTTCATTCCGAAGGTCTTACGGAGCTCATGAAAAAAGAGGGCATCGCGCACATGGTTGTGCGGCCGCGCATCTCGAAAATCGAGAAAGAAGGCCTTTACGGAAAGGTGATCCGCAGGGAGAATGCGGACCTCTCGCCGTATTTCGACGATGCTCCGCTGAGCAAGCAGGAAGCGCTGTTCTTCCGCGGCCTGGTTGAAAATGCCCTGCCGCAGCTCGGCGAAAAGTACGGCGTTCCTCCCAAAGAAATCCCGGGCTGGGTCAAGCGCGTTCTCGAGCGGCACCCCATTCTCAGCCGGCGCCTTAAGGCAACGGCCTATACCGAAACCGCGAACGATAAAGAGATCCCGGCGGTTCGCGTGGGAATCGATACGGCTCCGCGGGGCCAGGATACGTCCAACATGGCGGTGGGTGAGACAGACATTCTAACCAACGTGGACCGTTATGCTTTCCTGGCGCATCAGGATGATCTTCCGGCGCCGGGCGCGCGCGAGTTTGGGACCGTCCGCCTGCAATTTCCCTTGAGCGGTTATTCGCAAGTGGACAAAGAGCCTATTGGAGGCGCGATTGTCTCCATGATGGTCGGTGCCGTGGAAGCCACGATGGGGCAATTGGACACAGGTACATTGAACGTGCTGCATTCGGCCTCCGAGCAATTCAACAATCTCGCCCGCAGCGGCATCTTCAGCGGGAACGTCACGGGCGTCAGTGCCCCCCGCGTCAATCGCCAGCGCCGCAAAAAACCGGAAGCCGAGTCGCCTCCGCCTGTGGCCGTCACGACGAAAGCCCCGGCAGAAGAAGAACCGCCTCCAGCCCGTCCGGAAATCGTATCTGCCGTTTCCGCGGAAACCGTGGAAGAAAAGCCGGAGCTGCGCCAGCAGGCGGCCGATGTGCTTGCCGAAGTCAATGCTGTGCGGCGTAAGATTCAGCCCACCCCGGCGCTCCGCAGTGATTTCTCGGGCTTGCGGATCGCGGGTGCCATTGTTCCCAATTTTGAAGAGCTGACGAAGCGTTACCCCCGCCTGCTGAAGGAAAAGCAGATGATGGCCTACGTCGCGGATTATTTTTACGACCCTGATCTTTTCGACAAGGTCTCGCCGGTCCCGGCCTGGCAATTCATCCAGGGAGTCTTTACCGAGGAAAATCGCAATCCCGCCGGAAAAGTGCCGGTTGCCGTGCAGCAGGCCCGCGAGGCGCTCGGGCCTTACGCCTGGATTCTCGACGAAACCCAGGAGCCCGTGCAGATCATCTACCGCTTGGCGGGGAATCAGGCGCACGAAGAATTTCTTCGCGTGGCTTCGATGCTTGCCGCTGCCAACAGCCATCTTGATTTCGCGTTGATCGCGGAAGGAAGTCCCGAAGTTTCGCGCCGCTATTCCACCCAGCTTGCGGCGCTTGCGCGGCGGCTGAAACTTCCCGCCGGCCCCCTGGATCGGTTTCGTTTCGTTTCGTCCACCGGGACGCCGCAGGATATTATCCGCGCCATCAAGCAAATCCGTACCGGAGACAAAGAAAAATATTCGGCGGTGCTGGAATCCTCGCCCGATATCCTCGAGCGCGTCGGCTACATTCCGCGCCTGACGCGTGTGAGCCATCATGATTTGTCGCGCGAAACCGCCGTGATGGTAACGGCCGCGCTTTTGCGCCAGCTCGCGGATCAATATGACATCGTGAAGCTGGAAGACCTGGTGGGCAAGTTCAATATCAATGTCCAGGAGCTCACCCAATACGTAGCCAAAATGATCCAAGTCCTCAATCATCTCGCGACCCAGGCTTAAACGCCTGATCATTCCCGTTTGTCCCTGCTATATCCTTATTGTTTCTGCCTTCCTATGTTATCTTAACTATTTGAAGATATTTGACTTACGGCTAATTTGAGGGTAACTTTTATTAAACTTTTCCAACTTTTAAAGGGGGCTGGAAATGAAGGACGTCCGTAAATCCCGGTTTATGAGGGTTATCGCCGCGCAGCTGTCGCTGCTCCTGGCGTTTGCGGACGTTTCACGCGCGGCGCCGGCCCTTCTCGAACTGTCCCACCCGTCTTCTCCGGTTACGATTGAAAATCTTTATGGTAACGATGCCATTCTCCGGGACATTCCCGAAGAATACGGCAGCCGCGTCGGCGCTTTCGCCGGCCGCTCCCAAACCGGCGATGGGCATCCTTTTGTTGTTCACATCCAAGACGCGCACGCCAACCCGCAGGCGCAGGCCAATATTTTCCGGATCCTGGAAATCATCGCCGCGAACAGCCGCCGCGAAAACCGCCCTTTGTTCGTGGCCGTGGAAGGAACCGAAGGCGCCCTCCATCCCGAGTACTTCGACATTTTTCCGCAAACGCCCGAAGCGGGCGACGCGGTCGTGCGGGACCTCCATGAAAAAGGCGAGCTGTCGGGCGTGGAGCTCTTTGCGTGGCAGCAGTACCGCGGCTTGATCAAAACCGGAACTCTCGCCATCGCGGGTGCCGAAACCACGGACATCTACAAAGAAAACCTTCATTCGTACCGCATGCTGCTTTTCAAGCGCCCGGAGATTTCAAGCCGCCTCGAAGAAATCAAAGTCTCTTTAGAGGCGGAGGCTTCGAAAGTGCTGAACCCGGCCTTGCTCTCTTTTTATAAAGAGCGGGAAAAACGCAAGCTCGGGCGGTTCAGTCTCGATTCCTCCCGGCAGACGGGAAACATCCAGGCCTATCTCGACGACCTCAGGGATAAAGCGGGCAAAGTCCTTTCCATTGATTTGTCCGACCCTCTCGAGCAGCTTCGCTTTCCGAATTTCGTCCGCGTTCTTCATTACCAGGAAGCTGTGAAGAATTTTCGCAGGGACTATGCCGAGCAGGCCTGGCGAGAAGCGCGTGAAGAGATTGCCCGCAAGTCGCCGGCCCTTTCGAAAGATTTCGAAAAGGCCGGCATTCAAGCCGGCTACCTGCCTTCCGCGGAGAAAGAATCAAAGGCGCTGAGCTTCGAGAAAATCCCGGCCCGGCGCATTCTGGAAGAATTTCTCGGGGCAGGGCAGAAAGACCTTTTGGCCCGCTATCCGGATCTGCTGTCGAGCCTGCGTCTCATGGCATTCCAGGAAGAAGCGGATGCCGCCGGCCTCTTCCGCGAGATGGACCGTCTGGAACAGGCTCTCTTCGAGAAAATGACGGCCGCGCCGGAAGAGAAAAGGCTGGTCGCGAAGCTTCTGGCTTTCGAAGACCTCGAAAAATTGCTCCGCCTCGAATTGACCCGCGAAGAAGCCGACCTGCTGGCGGCTAAAAAAGAAACCGTGGAAAACTTCTCCGGATCTCCGGAGCTTGAAAACGCGGTCCAGGAAGCGCTTTTGTTTTACCGGACGGCCGAGAAGCGCGATCATGCCCTTGTCGATAACGCGCTGAAGATGACGGCCGGACAAAATCCCGGCCTGGATTCCGGCACCGCCGCGCCTTCGGACGCGGTGCTCGTGATTGTTTCGGGCGGATTCCATTCGGACGGCATCCAGGAAATCCTGCGCGAAAAGAGACTGGATTACGCCGTCGTGATGCCCCGCATCCAGGATATCGATCATGGCGAGCGCTATGAAAAAGTCATGGGCGACGGCAACGCGGACCTCAGCCTTTATTTCGAAAATAAAAATCCTTTCCCGACCAAACAGGAAGCGCTCTTCTTCCGCGAAACGCTCGAAGTCGCGGTTCCCGTCCTTTCCCAAAAAGAGAAAGATGCGCGGAAAGTGACCGAATCCGTCATGAACGCTTTCCGCGGGCATCCAGTGCTGTCGGAAATCGTGCAAGTCGAACCGTCGCCGGAGCAAGAAGGCCCCGGTCTGCGCTTTTCGCCCCGTGCGGCTTCGGAAACGGACTCCCTGCGCGCTGCTATTGCCGCGGCGCTGGCCTCGGGCTCGGTTGCCTTTCATCACGGCCTCGAATCCGGGCAAGTCCAGCGCGTAAAGCCGTACGTGTGGCGCTTCCGCGCCTCTGGAACGGCTAAATCCGAATTGCGCGCCGCGCAAGAAGCGACAGCGGCAAGCGCCACTCCCAAGCCCGCTGCCGCGGAAGAAAAAAAATCCGAACTCCGCTCCGCCGAGACGGCGCCTTCCCTGGACCAGCGCAAGCGCGAACTGGCGGCCGCCATTCGTACCCCCGTCGAGATCAAGGCGGTGGGAAGGGATGAAGCCATGGGGCACGCGCTCTCGCTTCTCGGCGTGTGGGAACGCATCGGCGTTTTCAGCACGCTGATTGCGCGCCAGGGCACAGACCATTTTAATCTCGAAAAGGTTTTCAAGGTTGAGACTGATCTGAATGGCTTGAAGCTCACCCACGTCATCCTGGCGACGCAATATTCTGGCGTTTACCGCGAACTTTTCCTGATCAACGACACTCCTGTCGGCTACGCCTCCTTCCAATCCCAGGCCGAAGGGCCGGACATCGGTTTCCGCATCGTGGAAAAAATGATTGAGCCTTTCAAGCGCGATTCTCTGGCGCGTGACATCTTCACGGCTCGCCTCCGCGGTATTTATAATTTTCTCGGCTCCAAGACGCAGCGGTTTTACGTCGATCCCCACCAGGTGCGGCAGCACCCGCGCGCGCCTGTTTTTTACCGCGGCATGTTCTTCCAGCCTGCTCCCGGTGAAGGCCAGGACGAAGCCAATGCCCTGATGGCAAAATATTTCCGCGGCGAACGCCTCGCGGACGAGGAACTCGCGCGTTTGCAGGCACTCTCCAACGTCAAGTTCCAACTCGATCTGGATACGCCCGTGGATGCGGCGCTCGTCCAGGCTTACGAAGCCAAATCCGAACTGCGCACCGCCAATTCCGCCACGGCGGAGCAAGCGGCCTTGAAAGTTTCGCATTACACCGCGAATCTCCAGGAGCAGCGCAAAGGCAGGGACGGCCTTAACAATGTTCCGTATCTCAGCGAGCCGCTCCGCGAATTTTTCCTGTCCGCGACGGAGCTCGTCGGCCTCATGGCCCGGGACCCGGAACAAGCCTGGTCGTCGCGCCGCTTTCTCGCCGAGCCGGGGCATCAGATGACGGTGGAGTCCTTGGCCGCTTTTGCCCTTTCAAAACTACGCGGTGAAACCTTTGCGGACCGCGAAGCCTTGGAAAAAAGCATGCGGACCGCCGGGCAGGAAGCCCTGTTTGTCGCCGTCGATTCCGTTCTGGAGTCTAATCTTTATTCCCCGGTGCGGAAAATTGAGCAAATCCCCCTGACGTTGCACGCGGATGGCCAGAAGCTGGAATCCTATTTCGCGGGAAAGGGACTTTTGCCGAAACCCGCCCAAGACGAGGCGTCGATTACAGATTTATGGTTCGTTTACGACCCGAAAAGCGTCCTTGGTCTTGTCGCCAGCCACAGGGAACAGGGGATGGCGCCGCATGCCAAAGGCGGCATCCGCTACATTTCCCCGGTGGACACCGAGGGCCATTACGCGGGCGCGAAAGCCTACGTCTCGCTTTTCCGGGATGAGACCCAGAAGAATCTCGCGCAAAAAGGCGTGGTCGTGGACCTCTTCGATCTGGTCCGCGCGCAGGAAACCAAAAATATTCTCGGCACCGAATTTCACGGAGCCAAAGCGGAATACACATTTTTGCCCGGAGAAACCGACGCCAACGCTTTTAAGAAGTTTTCCGCTGCGCTTATCGACGCGGGAATCCTCGCCCACGAAGTTCCGGGCCCCGACATCGGCATGTCCGGCGAAAAAGTGCAAAGCGGCATCAACGAAGCCCGCAGGATCGTCTACCGCCATCTCCAGCGGGAGCTGGAGTACCTGCTGCTGCTCGTTTCCGGCGACACGCTCAGCCCCGAAACGCTGGCCTCCTATCAGCTCACGGCCGAGCAGCTCGCCCATGCCCGCGGGGATTTCGCCGGCCGTTTCCCAAACATCAAAGACCCCGTGATTGTTTATGAAGACGCGCTCAAGATCATCGAGGCGAACAACGGCGTGCGTTTTTTGAACGACAGGGTCATGCGGCTGGTGCGCATGCACATGATCCGCGATTATTTCGGCCCTTCGCGGATCAAACCGCTCGATGGCCATGATCCCGTGGCGGCCTCGACCGACGAACTCGCGCATTATTTCTATTCGACGATGGGTTACCTGGCGCAGAACAAGGATTTTGCCGGGCACGAATTCCGCAGGGACTACGAACCGCGCGCTTCCGAGGCGCTTCGAGCCGTCATCGACAAGGCGCTCGGGGCTGTGATCACCGGAGGCCAGAGCGAATACGGCGCCATCGATCACGTGGTTTCAGCCATCACGGCCAAGGGCGTGGACAATGCGTACCGCCGCACCAAGGATTATCTGATCAAGACGGGCAAGCTCGATAAAGATAAGGAAGTGCGTCTTGCTTTCAACGGCGCGGGCGATGTGGGCGGATCCGCGGCGCTGATGGCGGCGCGACGCGGCGACAAGGTCGTCTTCATGCAGGACGTGAACGGCGCCGTTTACCTTAAAAAAGGTTTCAGCGTGGCCCAGCTCCAGGCCTTCAATAATATCCCGGTCCCGCAGCGAAACGTGGTCGAGTTTTTCGGCCGCATTCCGGGAGCCCTTCCGCTTGGGCGCGATAAACTTTTCAGCGGCGAACCGGCCTATCCTTACGACGTCCTCGTAACTGCCGCCATTGCAAACACGCTGGACAAAAATAACGTGGAAAATTTGATCCGCGCGGGTATCAAGGCCGTGGTCGAAGGAGGCAACAACACGTACAAGGACGTGGCGCGCCGCCTCGCCGAAGCCGGTATCGTCACGGCCTGGGGATCCACTGCGAATATCGGAGGCGTCATTGCCTCGTCTCATGAAAACCGCGCCAAGCACCGTTTCACGGTCTCGCAGTTGACGCGGCCCACGATCACGCTTTCTAACGGCAAAGTGCTGACAGCGGCGCCGAGCGGCCATTATGGCATCGTGCCGCTGGAACGGACCAAAGACGGCAAGATCACCAAAGGGACGATCCACATTCAGGACAGCCGCGTGGTAAAGGCCTCTCGCGCGTTCCCCGACCTTCCTGAAGGCACGCTGCTCGATCTGATCGCATCTTCGGAAGACGGAAAGACGGTTTGGAAAGCCTACGTCAACAACATCCCGGTCGGAGACGTCGCCGAAAAAGGTTTTTCGGGACGCATGCACTTCCAGGTGGACAAGGAGGACGTCTACTTGCCTTTGACGATTTCCGAAGGCCAGGTCACCACCGAAGGCCACAAGGCGCTTCCCGAAATCGCGCCGGGACCCGTGAAAGTCCGCTTTCCCGTCCGCGAGAGGAAATATGAAACCTACCGCTACGTCGGCGAAATTATTTTTGCGTATCAAACGCTGGTGCTGGCGCTCCAGGAGCCCGGAAATCCCAATCGCGATTCCATCCACGTGCAGCGCGCGCTTTCGCAGGCCCTCGCCCGGAAGAAAGCGGAGATCTACACTTCTGAGGCGTACCGCCGCCAGCGCGAAGAAGGTGTCCGCGCGCTCATCGCCTCCGGTTACATTGCGACGCCGGAAGAAATGCTCCATATTGTCTCGTCCGACCTCGCGCGTCAGGAACTTTTGACGCTGCTCAAAGGCGCCGACGGCCACATCCAGGCCGTGGAAACTCTCAACCCTTTCACGGACCAGCGCATCCGCGTTTCCCGGAATTTTGATTTGACCGTCCTCTCCGAGCCGGGCCGCGCGGAGCTGCGCGCGGAAACGCCGAAGCCGTGGGAGACGGGGAACCTGTACCAGCGCATCGCGGCCAAGCAGGACCGCGCGTATGAAATCCTCAAAAGGAGATTCGAGCAGCAGGAGGCGGACGACCCGTACTTCGAGCACTTCTTCAATGTCTTCAAATGGGCTTTTTCGAGCCAGCACCTGGGCGCGGCCACCGTGACGCCGGGACGCCTCGCGCGCGAAATCTACCGCACGTACGAACTCTTCAACGAATACCTCCAAGACAACGCGGACCCGGTCAAGGTCTCGGGTTTTAACGTCAACATCCGGGATACGAGCGAGGAGATCAGCCAGCCGTCCGCGGAAGCCGAGCCGAATTCGCAGACCGAGCTCATCATCGTGACCGACAACATGCCGGGCATTTTCAATGCCGCCACGAATGTGATCGCGCTGGCAGGCGGCGACATCCGCAGCACGCATTTCCGCGTGATGAAAAGCCCGACCACGGGGCGCGAGATGTACCTCAGCATTTTCGAGATCGTCAATCCGGACAAGCTGGCGTTCGGCGACCCTGAACTGAAGAAGCTCCAAGGCGACGTCCGCGACGCCATCCGCGAAAAACTCCAGGAACGCGACAAGGAGATGCGCGTGCCCGCTTCGACGAAGATGAGGGACACGGTTTTCCGGGGGGAGATCGCGGTGCTGCGTGAACCCGAAGGCGGGCTGATGGACGTGGCGTACGACGTTTTCTCCGACCTCCATGGAAAAGGCGCGATTGATGCGGCCCAGGCAGCGCGCAGCTTCCAGGAAGACATCGTCAAATTCCAGGGCGCCATCATGAACCTGGTCATGACGCTTAGAAACCTTCCGACCTCGCTGTCCGGGGGTGCGCCGCTTGTCACGCCTGAAAAGCTCCCGTTGATGGAAAAATACATCAGTCATCTCGAAGCTCAGACCCTTCAGATCGCGTTGAAGCCGCTGACCAAAGACAACCAGCATCGGCAAAGCGCCCTCAGCGTTTTCCTCAACCTGCTGGCATCGCAGGTCGCGCAAGCCCGGCAGATGGGTGAAACGATCGAAGGCCTGACCATCGAAGAAGCGACTTACATCGGCAAGATCGTCGTCGAGGAACTCCGGGGCGACTTCAGCGTCGTCAATCCCGATGACCCCGAAGGCGTGCAGACCGAAGCGGTCGCGCAGGAAGTGCGCTATTTCAAAGAAGCGCTGGCCAGCGCGACGAGCCTGCAGGGCGTTACGGAAGCGGATGTCATTTTCCGCCTTTCCGGCCTGCACGATTACATCAACGAGCATCTCGCGCCCGCCATCATCAACATGATTGAAGGCACCGCCAAAGACGGCGGCGCTTACAGCGGCATGCGGCTCCGGGCCTTCCGCGCGATCCCCTCGGTCGTGGTCCCGGCCATCGAAAGGCTGCGCGCGGGAGCGACCGACAAGGAGCGGCAGAATGCGCAAGACCTCGAAGAAGTCTTTAAGAAAGTCATCAAGCTCATCCGGCTGCAAGGATCGCTCGGAGAATCGCTCGGCGTGCTCGACACGCAAAAAGAGCTTATCCTTTTCGCGCACGAACTGGATCCTTACACGCTGATGCACCTGATCGAGAAATATCACATCAAGGCCATCGTGACCGACGGCGCGAGCACCGCGTCGCACTGGGTGCTCGTGGCGGAAAACCTCAACATCCCCGTTTTCATCCTGGACCAGAAGACCAAGATGGTAAACATCGAAAATGAAATCTGGATCGGCCGCAAGGCCATCCTCGACGGCCGCGGCGGCGAAGGCGGCCTGCCCGTCCTGATCTTGAACGCCACGGAACAAACGCTTGCCGACTACGCGCCGCGCATCGAAGAACAGGCGGCGCTCGACCGCATCAAAAAACGTCACGCGAAAGAAGTTGCGGCGACGCCGGAAGGCCACGAGGTGCAGTTCCTCGCCAATGCGGACAAAGAGCCGGAAATCGCGGAAGCGACCAAGGCCTTCGGAGCCGAGGGTGTCGGGCTTTTCCGCACCGAATATCTCTTTAAAAGGGAAAACGCGGCGCTCGTGCGCTTCCTCGAAAGCTTCAACCGCCACAAGGCCGACCCGAACGATGAAAACGCGCGGCAGCTGGCGGAAGACAGGAAGCTTCTGATGCATTATTTCAAGGAAATTTTCCGCGGCCTCGCGGACACGACCGCAGCGGGGGACATCACGATCCGCATGTTCGACATGCAGCGCGACAAGGAAGACCCGGCCTTTGCGGCCCTCAATCCGGAACGCGTTTACGGCGCACGCTATTATCAGAGCCCCATCGGCCAGGCGCTTCTCGAGATCGAGCTCGAAGCCGCGATGCGCGCGAACGCCGAATCCGAAAGAGGCCCGGTCAAGATTCTCTTCCCGCAATTTTATTCGCCCGTGGACCTTTTGAAGACCTTGAACGATCTCGGCCATCCGCGTACAGACCTCAAGAACATCACCGCCGAAGAACAGGGGAAGTTGAATGACATCGCGTCCCGCGACGTGGATTTCATGATCCGTATCTACGACGAAGTGCGCACGGCGCTGCTCGCGCGGGAACATTATTTCGAAAATTTCCAGCATGATCCGGAAGGGCGCAGGAAACGGGTCGAGACCATGAAACGCGGCGTCATGATTGAAACCGTAGAAGCGCTCGAGATCCTGGACAAGATCCTGGGCGTCGTGGATTACATCAGCGTCGGCACCAACGACCTGACCATCAGCCTGTTCCGCGACCTGGGCATTTCGCGTGAAAAAGATTCCCAGTATTTCGACCGCCTGCAGCACAAAGTTCTCGAAGCCATCCGCAAACGCATCCTCGAGGTGGTCAGCCAGAGGAACGCGGCGCTTGAAAAAGAAGGGCCGACACGCCGCATCCCGGTCACGATCTGCGGCGCGCTCGCATGCGTGGATACGTTCGTCATCGCGTCGCTTTACAATCCGCCGGCCAATGTGCCTTTCCAGCTCAGCGGTTCGTACGGACTCATTCCTTCGCTGAAGGAAATCGTCCGTAAAGCCGCCGCCGAAGACACGAAGTTCATGGAACGTCTCGGGGACGAGAGCGTCGACTTGAACGCGGAGGCCGTGGCTTCACTCGCCCGCATCCGCGAACGGCAAAAAGATACGGATGAATACCGGACGGACCTGGACAAAGTCCGGCAGGGCATTCCTTTCGAAGGGGATAACGGCAACGGCAAGCACCATGGAGACGCCGTGGAATACGACGAAGCGGCGGACAGACAGAGGCTGCTGGAAGAACAAGCCAGAAAAGCACAAGCCGAAGGGCCGCCTGCAGCCACCACGGCCGGAACCGTAAAAGTTTCCAGACAGGTCATGCTGGGCAAGCTGGGTTTTCATTTTCTTTCGACCAACCTCTTGAAGGCGGTATGGAAAGCGGTCGGCGCTGATTTGAAAGTGACGATTACGACGCCGAAAGGGCAGTTTGATCTGAGGACACTTGCCGGCCACACCGAAGCGCTGCTCTCTGTCGTGACGATCGAAGCCGAAGGCACGCAAAAAGACGTTGATGCCTTTTGGCAGGCGCTTTACCAGGTCAGGGAAGCCGGAGAGATGGATGAGCACTCTTTCAGCGGGGAATATGCGCTGCGTGATTACAAGATGGGCGCGGCATTGACGGCTGAAGCGCTTGTGCCGCTTACGGAAGCTTTGGCGAAATATCCCGCGAATCCTGAATTCGAGATTTATCTCCTGGCCCAGGTGTTGAGCCCCAATGACCAGAAGATGTACTGGCAGCCGTTCGAACTGCGCAATCCCGCTTCGATTGCGAAATTGGAGCTTGCCCCGGGAACTGGGGTGAAACTTGCGGTGATCGGATCCCAGTCGCGTGAAGCCGTGGCTGCGGTGGAAGCCTTGAAGGCCGGAGAAGCTGCACTGCTTGAGCCGCAGGGAGCGCTTATCGCGGCGCCGGCTGAACCCGTTGAAAAACCGAAACCGGCGGCGCCTGCCGTCGTGAAAGATTCCAAACAGGTGATGCTGGGGAAATTAGGTTTTCATTTTCTTTCGACCAACCTCTTGAAAGCGGTATGGAAAGCGGTGGGCGCTGATTTGAAAGTGACGATCACAACGCCAAAAGGACAGTTTGATCTAAGGACACTCGCCGGCCACACCGAAGCCCTGCTTTCTGTCGTGACGATCGAAGCCGAAGGCGCGCAGAAAGATGTGGATGCTTTCTGGCAGGCGCTTTATCAGGTCAGAGAAGCGGGAGAAATGGACGAGCACTCTTTCAGCGGGGAATACGGGCTTAGGGATTACGAAACGGGAGCCGCGTTGACGGCTGAGACACTCGCGCCGCTCGCGGAGGCCTTGGCAAAATATCCCGCCAATCCTGAATTCGAGATTTATCTCTTGGCCGAAGTCCTCAGCCCCAACGACCAGAAGATGTACTGGCAGCCGTTTGAATTGCGTAATCCGGCTTCGGTTGCAAAGCTGGGGCTTGCTCCGGGAACTGGGGTGAAACTTGCGGCCATCGGGCCCCAGGCGCGGGAAGCCATTGCTGCGGTGGAAGCGTTGAAGGCCGGTGAAGCGTCGCTCCTGGTTCCGAAGGGAGCGCTTATCGCGGCGCCTGCCGAGACCGCGCCGAAACAGGAAGCCGCGGCCGTGAAAGATTCCAAGCAAGTGATGCTGGGTAAACTCGGCGTTCACTTTTTAACGACAAATCTTCTGAAGTCCGTGTGGAAGGCGGTTGGCGCGGATCTGAAAGTGACGATCACGACTCCGAAAGGACAGTTTGATCTGCGGACGATCGCCGGTCACACCGAAGCCCTGCTTTCTGTCGTGACGATCGAAGCCGAGGGCACGCAAAAAGACGTGGATGCCTTCTGGCAGGCCCTCTTTCAAGTACGAGAAGCAGGGGAGATGGACGAGCACTCTTTCAGCGGAGAATATGCGCTGCGCGATTACAAGACGGGAGCGGCATTGACCGCTGAGGCGCTTGCGCCGCTTACCGAAGCGCTTGCGAAACATCCCAACAATCCTGAATTTGAAATTTATCTGTTGGCCGAAGTCCTCAGCCCCAACGACCAGAAGATGTACTGGCAGCCGTTCGAACTGCGTAATCCCGCTTCGATTGCGAAATTGGAGCTTGCCCCGGGAACTGGGGTGAAACTCGCGGCCCTCGGATCCCAGGCGCGGGAAGCCGTGGCTGCGGTGGAAGCCTTGAAGGCCGGAGAAGCTGCACTGCTTGAGCCACAGGGAGCACTTATCTCACTGCTGCCTGAACCGGTCGTTGAAAAGCCGAAGCCGGCGGCGCCTGCCGTTGTGAAAGTTTCCAAGCAGCTGATGCTGGGAAAACTGGGCATTCATTTCCTGACGACCAATCTCCTGAAGCCGGTGTGGAAGGCTGTCAGCGCGGATCTGAAAGTGACGATCACAACGCCGAAAGGGCAGTTTGATCTGCGGACGATCGCCGGGCACACCGAAGCGCTGCTTTCTGTCGTGACGATCGAAGCCGAAGGCACGCAGAAAGATGTAGATGCTTTTTGGCAGGCGCTCGTGCAGATTCGAGAAGCCGGAGAAATGGACGAACATTCTTTCAGTGCGGAATATGCGCTGCGCGATTACAAGACGGGAGCGGCATTGACCGCTGAGGCGCTTGCGCCGCTTACGGAAGCGCTTGCGAAGTATCCCGGCAATCCTGAATTTGAAATTTATCTGTTGGCCGAAGTCCTCAGCCCCAACGACCAGAAGATGTACTGGCAGCCGTTTGAATTGCGCAATCCCGCTTCGATTGCGAAATTGGAGCTTGCCCCGGGAACTGGGGTGAAACTCGCGGCCCTCGGATCCCAGGCGCGGGAAGCCGTGGCTGCGGTGGAAGCCTTGAAGGCCGGTGAAGCCCCGCTGCTGGAGCCGCAGGGAAGCCTGATTACGCATGCGGAACTGCGCATCGCGCCAGGATCGCCCCTTCTTGTTTCGACGATGGCGACGCATGAATTTTCCGAGCAGCTGCGGGGCCAGCATTTGCCGGGTTTCAACCTTGAAAGCGCGGCTGTTCCTTCCGAAGTGCTGGAGCGCCTGGCCGAAGTCGCGGGTTTTCTGGGCAGCCTTTTCGACGCCGATGACCTCAGCGGCCGCCTGCCCGAAGAAGTTTTAATCCGGGGCGATCACGGCGTTTCTTTTACGGCGCGCGCCGATGCGGCCGCGCTGCAATGGATTTTCGAACAGCTGGCGTTGATTACCGGGCTCTTGCAAAATTCCCGTGTGACGGGCGCGGCCCTTCAGAACATGCTGCGCGAGGCGGGCATTCCGGCCGTGGACGCCGCTTCTCCGGAGCTCGGGGCTGCCGTCCATCTTCAGCTGGAACGTGAACCGCACGATCTCATGGCCTTTGTGCCCATCCTGGCCGTTGTCGCCAATCTGGGCAGCAGCCTTCATATTAATATTGCGGGCTTTGACGATATGCAGGCCTCGAAATTCCGCGAATCCCTGGCAGCGCTCGCGCTGCAAAAAGGCGTGGAGCTCAAGACCCGCCAGCTGGAAGTGCTGGGCACCCGCGGCACCGGCGTTTTCAGCACGCTTCCGCAGACCAAATTAAAAGAAGGCGAAGAGCACGGCCTCATCGGCGACGACAAGGATTTTGAACGTTTCCCGCGCCGGCGCGGCGTGTATTTGTTCGACCTGGACCCCGCGGCCCCGGAGCATGCCGAGATCCTGGCGGCCACGGTCATCACCGTGATCCAGGCGCTGGCCCTGAAAAAACCTCTGGAAGATTACACGCATGTTCTGGACCCGAAGGTTTTCGCTCCGGATTCTTTCGCGGTCATCGTGCAGGCCATTTCCACTTACCTCGAAGCTCAGGCCACCCTGCAGGCGGCAGCCTAAGCCTAGAAAGGCTTGCAAAAACCCCCTTCCTTTTCGAGGCCAAAATCAGTATAATTCTTGCTCTTTATCCAGTCTTTACGTCCCCATCGTCTAGCCTGGCCTAGGACACTAGATTTTCATTCTAGCGACAGGGGTTCGAATCCCCTTGGGGACGTATTAAAAATGCCGGACAGAAATCTGTCCGGCATTT
>DATJFP010000063.1 GCA_035495615.1 Verrucomicrobiia bacterium
AGGATGAAAAGCGCGCGCGGGTGTTCCATGAATTCTTCGAGCCATGCGCGGTCCACGAGCACGCGGCCGGGCTTCTCGGAAGACTTGCCGTGGAAAAGCGATCCCATCCAGGACGCAAAGCCTTCGGCCTTGCCGAGCCTGCCGCTTCCGTAACGCGCGAGCACCCGCTCCGGGATGGGCGCATGCAGTCCGGCCGTTTCCGCGTAAACGGGCTTGCCGAGCACGACGCTCAAAAATTGCGCGGCCTTGGCTTCGCCCCACGTCTCGACGACAAAACGCGACAAAAGAAAATCGCGGAATTCTTTCAGGACGGTGAAAGCTTCCGGCGCCAAAACCGGCCGGAGCTCGGGCCGCAGCTCATTACGCGAGGCTTGCATGGCCTTGGCAAAATCCGCGATCACCGCCTGCTGGTACCTCACGAATTTCACGTCGTGCCGCAAGGTATGCCAGGGGGTCATGCGGCGCATCAGTTTTTCATGTCCCTGCAGGATCATCAGGCTGTCCAGGAAAGCGTCGTTCTTCTCCGTCTCCGGATCGAGAAGCGCTTCGTGCAGGCTGACCGGCGTTCCGTCTGCCCGCGACCAGGCAGACAGCTGCCCCACGTACTCATGGTAAAAATACCAATGGATCGCGGCATACAGCGCGGCCATGTCCGGGTTCGCGAGCCGGATTTCCTCGTTCCATTTCAGGATCGAATCCAGGTTCTTCATGACGAGCTTGCGCACCCCCTGCACGCTGGCATAGCGCCTGAGCCGGAGAGCGCTTTCGGCGGAGAGATGCGGGTAATGCCCCAGAATATGGTTGCGCTGCCACACGTCGTCGGAGACGAGCAAAGGTTCCATGCTCCAGAGCAATTTGGAAAGGCCGGCTTTCAGAGCCCATGCCGCTTTCGGCGTCACGGGTCCGCGAAGGCCCTGCAAAACGTCGAGGGCTTTCTGGATCAGCGGTTCGAGCGGTTCGATGTCGGCCGCGTCGGATTCCACCATGTTGTCCCCTAAATGCACGCCGCGGACAAAAAGATCAAAGGCCAGGATTTCATGCGAATCGTCCGGCAGATAGGCCACGCGCCTTTGAAGCTCGATAAACTTCGCGGCCTCGTCGTCATTGTCATACAGTCCGCCCAAAGCTTCTGTCACGAGCTGCGGCAGCGAAATCGCGTAGCGGGTCGGAAACTCACGGTCGAATTTTTGAATCAGCCTTCCAAGGACTTCGAGCTGGCGTTTTTGTTCTTCGCGGATCGATTCCTCTGTTTCCCCTTCCTTCAGGACCCACGGCTTCCGATTCTCGAGGGCTTCCAGCCTGGAAGTTTCGTTCTCCAGGATATAAAGCATGATTTTCTGCAGCAGCTCCCGGTCCGGATAGATTTCCGAGAACGAGGCCTCGTTGGCTTTGTAGATTTTTTGGAGGATGGGGCTCAAGCGGCCGTCCATCTGAATAATCGCGCTTCCAAAACTCCGCCGCCCTTCGTCCCAATGCCGCTCGATCTGCTCCATGAATTTAAGGAGGGAGACATGCTGCATTTCCGCCGCACTGCCCGCCAGCGAAAGCCTTGCGCGCTCGCGCCGCTGCGCGTCGGACACTCTTTCGTCGCTTCTCAGCTCCATGCGGAAATTCGCGCCGGGCATCTGGTCGTCCAGCGTGACTTTCCTGCGGAAATCGTCCAGGTCGCGGAGTCCCATCTGAAAACGGAGCGCCATCATCGGGTCCCGGGCGTAGATCGCCAGATCCACGGGCGCCCACGGCGCCACGACGATCAGGGCGTGCAGGATGTCGAGAACTTCTTCGTTGGAGAAAAAGCGGTCGAATTCCTGGTGGCGGCGAAGGGCCGTGTCCAGAATCTGTCCCGCGTTTTCATAATGCTGCGCCACGCGGTCCTGCAGCCCGGGAACGTCCCGTATGACTTTGAGGACCGACGCAAACAAACGGCTCGAAACACCCGTAGGCTTGATCTTCATGAGCGGGCGCAGCAGCAAAATGAGATGGGACAGATCGTTTTCAGGCGCGTCCGTGACGAACGATTCGAGCAGCGCTTTGCGGAGCGCGGCATTGTTCAGATTCGCGTTCAGGAAATCGATCAGCTCCTGAAGATTCCGCACGCGGATGGAGAAGGCCTCTTCGCTGCCCATGTGCCGGCCGATGCGGCGGATCTCCTCGCTGAACACCCCTTCGTAAATGGCCTCGAGCGACAAAGCGCGCGGCGCAAATTCGGCCACGCGTTCCAGCACCTGCCAGCGGTCGGCAGCGTCCGGGACGAGCCAGCGGAACGCGTCGGGCTCATTGACGAGATCGATCAAATCGCCTCCGGTCCGCACGCCGCGCGTTTCGAGCAGCGCCGCCGTTTTCGGCGCGACGCCCAGCGGAGTCAGGCCGGCATCGTATCCCGCGGGAAAACGGAAGGCCTGCCACAAACGCTTCATCAGCTCCGCGTAATTCCGCTCTTTGGAAATCGCGGCGTTTTCCTGGTAAACCACGACCGGCAGGAACGGATAGGCTGCATGCAGTTCGTCCCGCGCCGCCGCGCTGTTGACGATGACCGCGTCGAGTTTGCCGCGCTGCGCTTCCAGGAACTCGCGGGCCTTGGCCGGTTCGGATGCGATAAAAGTTTTCGTTCCCGGCAGGCGGAATTCCACGGCCTGGCGGAACGGGAAAAATTCCGGCTTCTGACCTTCCGCGCCCTGCAGGTAAATGAGAATGCTTTTGAGTTCGGTTTCCGGCTCCTCGTAAAAACGGTCCTTGCGCTGCGCCGCGCCGAAATAATCCAGCGGGTTCTCGTACGAAAGAATGCCGGGCTCGACCAGCGGATTGAATTTTTCCCAGCTCAGCGTTTCGTGAAGCAGCCCCGCTTCCCGCCACCGCTGCAGTTTACTCGGGTCAGCTTGCCGTTCCGTGCTCTTGGAAACAAACGCGAGATAGTCCGCGTCCATATACCCGACCGAAAGATGGAGATGCGGCGCCACGCCGGATTTCAGGTTGTTGGATTTCTGGATTCTTCCGATGAGGCTTCCCTCCTTGATCTTGTCGCCTGCTTTCAGGCCCGGAGCCGGGTTCAGATGCGTGTAGACGAGGACGAGCTTGCGGCCGCTTGCGTCGAGAAGGTCATGCTCCACGAGAATCGTGCTCTGCATGCTGTCTTCGAAGACCGCGGCCACGGTGCCGTCCAGAATGGCGGTCACCGCCTTGCCGGGCTCCACGGTTTTGTATTCGCCGAGCGTGGTCTCGTACATCGCGAAATCAAGGCCTTCATGATAATGAAGCGGGCCGGGCCTCAAGTCCTGCTTGGCCCACCACTGGATCGGAGAGCGGAATCCCATGCCCGGCCGCACGACCCAGCGTTTGAAATCCGGCGGCTCGAAACGTTCGAGCCAGGCGTTGAATTTTTGCTGGAGCGCTTCGGAGGTGCGGAGCTCGGGACGGTGAGTCTCCAACGGCGTCTCTTCCAGCAGCGCCTCGGCGGTGGTACGGAGCTCGGCCCCGATCTCCGTTAGATCGGGGCGGAGAATGCCCTCCGCACTTGTCGTGCGGAGCTCCGAATGCTCATCCGCAGCGCCCGCGCTGGGACTGCCGTTGCCGTTTGTTCCGCTCACCTTGAATTTTCTTTCCACCTTGAGCGGGAAATCTTCTAGCTTTTTCTCCGCGAATCCCTCAAAGCGCCAAAGGCCTTCGCCGGTTTTCTGGAATCCCAGTTTAGCGAATACGGGTTCGGCAGCGGCCGGCACTTCGGTCACTTCGAAATGCGTGAGGCCGTTGGCCTTGGCCAGGCGCAGCGACAACGTCAAAAGAATGGAGTCCAGACCTTCGTACAGCCGCCGCGATTCTTCGTCGATTTCGATCAGCGCATAAGACATGGAGGCCGCGCCGTCCCGCGTCTGGAAGGCAAGGCGTCCCAGAGGATGGTCCTTCGCGCCTTTCTCGAAGAAATTGGCAGTGACCGTGACCCGCGCCGCGTCCCCGCTTTTCTGGTATTGCCAGACGAACTTCAATTCTTTCCACGTGTTCCAGAGCGGCAGGATAGCGACATCCCTCTCCGAGTCGCCGCTCCATTGTTTGTCGAACATGGTTTTTTCCGCCGAAAGCCGGCCGGCCCTTTCGCTCCAGAATTCCCCGATCAGCTTCTCGGTTTTTTCCCGCGCGCTTTCCACGGCGTGCCTTTTCGCCTGGTCCGGGAAAATCGAGGCATAAACCTGCAGCGTGTACAAAAGCTTCGGCACGCTCAGTTTGATCCATTCGGCAAGCCAGCCTTTGCGGTAAGTGGTCATTTGAGCCTCGAAAGCGTCGGACGGAATGTAAATGAGCGGGACAAGCGGGTCTTTCCCGGTCACGAGCCATTCCAGCTCCTGCGCAAATTCTTCGATCATGCCCGCGCGCAGCAGGAAATCGATCGTGTCTTCCTGGACTTTGAAAGGCAGAAGCCCTCCCGGATCGAGCTCGCGGATGTGGTGGTACATGGCCAGCGCGCGCCGGTAGAATTCCAGCGCCTTGTCGCGGTTGCCCACGCTCTGGAAAAGCATGCCGATCTCTTCGAGCTCATGCGCGCTCTTGCTGTAATCGCCGATGGGCGGCAGATCTTTGTACGACTCGACCTGCCCTCTCTCCTTGCGGATCTTGTCGATCTCGCGTTCCAGATCGTCCGCGCGCGCGAGGGCCGCGGGCGCTTTTGCGGCGGCCGCCTGGATTTCCGCGGCTTTCAGGGCCTCGTCTTCCTCGATGAGCGGCCCCAGGATCTGTTTGACCTCCTCGTCCGGGATGCCTTCGAAGATCACGGCCTTGTCCTGGAAGTCGGGCTGTGCGACCTGCGCGCGGATCTGATCGTAGATTTCGCCGATGGAATGGCCGTCGTCGTACAGTTCGTGGAAAAGGTCGAGGATGAACTGCGCGCGGTTCAAATGGAAGGCCACGATGGCCTGCGCGGCGCGGGACTTGGGATCGAGGCGGTCCAGGAATTTCTTAGAGAGAAAAATGGAGCGCAGCCGCAGCGAAAGGCGGCTGGGATCTCCGAACTGCCTCTCGGCATTCGAAAAGAAAAAGTGCGTGTCGAGGTCTTTGGCGATGATCGTCGCGGATTCTTCGAGCGCCAGCACCCTTTTGATCATGTCCGCCTTGCGGAAGCCCCCCTCAATGGCCTTCCCCCACAGGTATTCCATGGCCGCCTTCACCATTTCTTTCGCGTGCGTGTCCGTTTCCGGAAGCTCGCGCACGGGCTTATCGGTCGCGCCGTCGCGGTAAATGCCGAACTGAGGATGCGTCAGGTAATAGCCCTGGCGCAGCCGCACCTTGCTGCGGCCGATGAAGTAGCGTTCGTCCGGCGTCTGGTCCAGCGGCGCGGGTTCCGGAGCCGCATTGGATCTCAATTCGCTTTTCTTTTCTTCACCCGGCGGCAGAGTCTGTCCTGTGACGAGTGTTTCGGCGCGGACAAGCTTTTCGCTTTCCGCCGCGTGCGTGTACGTCCGCAGCTGGCCGAGCGGATCGAAAAAGAGCCCGCGCGGTTTTTGATCTTGGCGGAGCGTCCGCCAGAGGCCGGGCGCGAGATCCTGCGTGAGAACAATTTTCCCTTCGCTCACGGCAAGCCGGCCGGTCCAAAGCGTGGGATATTCGCCTCCGGGATAAACATGAAGCAGGGCCACGTGCCCGGATTCCGAGACCGCGGCCCAGGTTTCCTGCAGGTAATGCGGGTGGTATCCCGCCACTTCCAGCGTCCGGGAAATCACGTTCCCGTCGCCGGAATTAAAATCCACTTTGAGCTTGCCGCCCGCGAAAGGACTCGTTTCGATGGAAGCCCGGACGCTCCACGGGCCCGCCGATGCCGCGCGCGGCTCCGGAAGCTTCGCGTCTTTGGCCGTGCCCGCCTTGCGCCAGGAATCCGCCGGAATTTCGTCGGCGTACCACGCTTCCGCGGGCCACGAATTTTCGTACTGCGCGCGGCCGCTGTCCGAAACCCGGACCTTGGCGCCGCCTTTTTCCAGGGGCTCGGTCCACAAGACCACGGGCAGGTTCAAAAAAGTCCTTTTCGCCGGCGCCGCGGAAGACAAGGTCCGGGATGCCGCGCCCGCAAAGCCTCCGAGAAAGGCGGCCATGGAGTCCTGTCCGCGGAGCTTTTGGACCGGAGGCAGCATGTGCACCTCGCGCGTCACCGGATCACCGAGGAAAATCCGGCCTTCTCCGGGCTCGACATACAAGGGCATGCCCACTTCCAGATCCATGATCTGCCTTTTGATCCATCCCACCACGTCGCTGACGTCCAGGACGTCCTGCACCGCCAGCTTCACGAGACGCAGGCTGCCTTTCGGGCCGCTCACGTCCGGGATGACTTGCGGTTCCAGAACGTAAATCGCGCTGTTGTAGGAATCTGAAACGTAGTAAAGCGCTTTCTTCTCCGGCGTCACGAAAACGTGAAGGCGGAAAAGATTCTTGGGCGGATAATGATCCATGCCTTTGATTTCCGGCAGCACGACGTCGCCGGCCGAGCGGTAAGCGCCGCGGTCCGGATTGCCGGAAATGGGATGAGGATTCCAGCGGAAAGCTTTCAGCTGATACTCGTCGCTGTCGTTGATGTGAAGTGCCAGCACCCATCCGTTCACCGGGTCGTAGGCCATCGCGCCCGGATGGACAAGGCTGTCGAACTCGACCGTGCTCGAGGCCGTCGACTGCATGTAGTTCTGCTTGATGACCTGCGCGTAAATTTTACCGTCATCGTATTCTCTCATCAGCGCGACGTAGTGGCCGGCTTTCGCATTGTAAACAAGGCCCAGCGCCCGGCTCATCTCCTGGTCCTGGGAATTATAGGCATGATAAGCCTTGGCCTGGAGCTGCTTCCCCTTCCTCGAAAACTGAAGCTGGAACGCCTGCAGGTTCCCGAGCCCGCCGCTGAAAGCGAGGAAATGCCGCGTGAGCTGCAGCGAGGCCGGCGAAAACGCCACGTGGACCGGCGATTCAAAGGCATGCTCGTGCGTGTGGAAAAACGGATCGGCCTTCAGCGCGTACCGGATCTCGCGGTGCGCCAGGTCTTCCTGCACGTGCAGCAGCCGCAGGCGGCTCGTGTTCTCGTCGCCATGGTCGACCAGGATCCATCCTTCGCCGAGCCCGTAAATGTTGAACGGCTCGCGCAGCGGCCAGTCGCCCTGGGCGTTGGAATCTTTGCCATAGCTGGCAAGCACCTGCCCTTTGGAAATCGAAATCGGTTTCATCTCGACGGCGCGGAGTTCTGTTTTCCGCAAAGGCGCGGACAAAACGCGCAGCGCCTGCGCGTCGCGCCAGAATTTAGGAATGCCGGACACTTCGTTATACCCGTGGCCGCCATGGAGCTGGACCATGCGGCCCGCGATCTGCGCGAGAAGGAAAGGCGCGTCCCCGCCCTTTTCCATGAGCGCGAGGTCGGCGAGCGACTCGTCGATCATTTCCCGCACTTCGGGAAAATCGTAAATCGGGCTTTTGAATTGGATGCGGGACTTTGCATAGGCCTCGCCCAGCGCAGCCAGCCGCCGGCCCGCGGCCGCGGCGATCCGGGCCACGCCCGGTTTTTCCAGAGACTCAATGAACTTCAAAACTTCGCCGCCCTGCCCCGGCGTTCCGATCAGCATCGCGCGCGCGCCGTGAAATTCGATGTCCGCGGGCCCGGCCTCGCGAAGGCCCAGGACCGCCCCGGGAAGAACCTGCACGGCGCCGGGCTCCTGGCCGCCGGCTTCCACGAGAAACAGCGACTCCTGCCCCGCAATCTGCGCCGGGACCAGGAAGGACTGGGACCCCGTGCCGTTCAAGACAAAAACTTTACGGCCCTGGAGGAGATACGTGCCGTTTGCGCCGGGCACGGCTTGCGCGCCGGCCGAGGTTTCCGCATCTCTCAAGGCAAGCGCCGCGCTTCCGGCTCTGCCGGCAAATTTTTGCAGGACCGCGGCGGATATTTCATGCTGCAAAAGCGAAATCTGACGCGCGATGTCCACGTCTTCCGCGGCTGGAACGGCGGCCGGAGCGGCTTCCGAAGCAACGGCCATCTCGTTCACGAATTGCCGCCCCAGCCTCGCGATTTTTTCCTTCTGGATTCCGGCCAGCTTGCGGCCCAGGCCCGCGGGCGCATCCCGCTGCATGAGTTCGTAAGCGCGCCTTTCCACCAGGAGATCGATCACCCGGCGTTCGAGGCGTCCGAGAAAATAACTGTCCGGCGAAGATTTCCCGCGGGCGTTTTTGTAAAGCCCGAGCAATTCGCGGATCGGCGCATCCGCTTCCTCCACCGCGCCGCGGTCCGCCAGATAAAAAGGAACCACGTCGTCGAAAAACCGGCTGGTGGAACTCATTCTCATGAGCTCGCCGCGGAGGATCATGCGGTTGACCTGCGTGGTGCCTTCGCCGATCGTGGCCACGCGCTGGTCGCGGAAACTCATTTCGACCGGATGCCCGGTCTCGAGGGTTTCCGCCCCCATCAGGGTCATGACGTCGCCGGTCTCACGCACCGCGTCTTCCGGGACCTTGATCTTGGCCATGGCCGCGTCCAGGACATAATCCTCACCGCGCGCGCTTTTGCGCACGGCTTCCAGGAGCATCAAACGTCCCGCGAAAAGATCGGTCATGAGCTCGAGGGCCTTGCCGCGCCAGTCCGGGAGATCCCTGCCCTGCGCCCTGAACGCCGAATATTTTTCGAGAAACTCGCGAAAAGTCCTTTCCAGGCCGCCGAGGCTGATGGCCGCGACGGAAATCCTTCCGTCCGAAAGCGCGGAATGAATGATGACAATGCCTTTGTCGAGATACGCTTCGCCGCCCACGACGTTCCGCCGGGAAACGCGCACGTCTTTCAACGTCACGACGGCGGTGCCCGAGCCGTGCATGCCGGCCATGTTGCGCATGGGCTGGACCGTGACGCCGGGAAGATAATTCCCTTTTTCGTCTTTGAGCGGCACGATGAAGCCGCTGAACCGCTTGGCGGTTCTGGCAAAAAAGAGAATGGCGTCGGCTTCTTCGCCGAGCGTGTTGAAGCGCTTGGTGCCGTTCAGCAGGAAACCGTCGCCGGTGTCAAGCGCTGTGGACTGCATGGCGCCGCGCGCGTCCGATCCGGCTCCCGGTTCGGTAAGCCCGAAAGAAATAATTTTTTCACCGCGCAGCATCGCCTGCAAATACTCCCGCTTTTGTTCCTCGGTGCCGAACCGGGAAAGAATCGTGGCCACGAGGCCCGAGCGGATGTTGTGCATGAGCGCGTAAGAGCCGCTCGCGCGCCCCAATTCTTCCACGATCATGACGTCCGCGAACAGGCCGAGCCCGCCGCCGCCGTCTTTCGCGGGAAGCGCGGCGCCGAAGATTCTGGGCCCGTCTTTCCACAGCGGTTCCGTGGCCATGTGCCGCAGCATCGGCAGCGCGTGGTCCAAATGGCCGTTTCCATCCAGCGCGCGGGCCGCGTGAACGATGTTCGAGTCCACGAAAAAGCGGACGCTGTCGCGGAATTTGATTTCGTCGGGATTAAGCCCGGTATCTTCCAGCTCGAAAAAGCGGACCGCGATCTCCTCCAGGCTCATCGCCTCGAGAGCGGCTCTCAATTCAGGCTTCTCCTCCCCCGTCCCCGGCGCGGGAGGCGTCTGAGGTTTCTTGGAAATGCCGCGGTGCACGCGCGTCACTTTCTTGCCCGTGATGGCTTCGCGAAAGGTCCGGCGGATCTCGTCGAGCCTGTCGTTCTCCGGACCGGCCAGCGCTTTTTTCGCTTCGTAGGATTCGACTGCGCGTTCGAATTTTTCTTTGGCATGACGGACAAACGCGAGATAACCGTACTGGCCTTTCAGCGGCCCGAAAGCGTCCGCGACCTGCCTGGCAAGATCAATGAAGCCGCTGTCCTGCGCCGCGGCCTTTTCTTCCATGGTTTTGATGTTGCCTGCGATGCCGGACTTCACGGCTTCCGGAATTTCCGCGACGCGGCGCGATTCGACGGCCGTGCCGCCTTCGGCCAGGACTTTGGAGATCGTGGGGCGGCTGACTTTGAAATGCGCCGCGATTTCGTCGAGCGTCGGCGCCTTTTGCTCATGCCCGGCTTTGTAATCAGCGACAAAGCCCTGAATGGCGGTCACCGTGGGTTTGGCTACCGCGATCGCTTCGCCGTGATGCGTGATTTTCTGCGCGAGTTCGAGAAGCGCGGGAAGGACCGGCAATTTATTTTCTTCGAGGAATTGCTGCGCCCAGGATTTTCTGAAGCCGGCGGTTTCCGCGGTGGCATATTTGGGGAAAAGCCCGAAATGCTCTGCCAAATAAGTCCCGGCATCCGTCACGGAAAAGGCGTTTTTCGACGTGTTCACGAGCGCCGAATCCACGCGCCCGAAGTAAGCGGCGGCATCCGCGCGGATCAGGACTTCATGCGGGCTGCGACGCATGTCGCCGGCAACGGCGTTCAGCACCTGGGTCATCAGGTCCTTTTCGGAGAGCACGTCCGGGATAATGCCCAAGTCGAGCAGGGTCTTCTCCGTGTACGTCCTCGAGAAAAACGTGCTGATCCGGACCTGCGGAAGGTCGAGCGCTTTGGCGATCAGCGGAAGCGGGATGAATTTACGCTCGTTTTTTTTCTTCAGGGCCTCGGCGGCCTGGCGGATGGCGTCGACTTTCGCGGGCGTAATCCCCTTTTGCGACCAGTCCAGATGCGGCAGCGCGGCTTTTTCCATGGCGTCCAGTTCCACGGGCGCGGTCCAGGTCTTGGTCTCGAAAAGTTTTTTCTCGTCTTCGGACAGACCCGCGTCCTTCAGCCGGTCAAAATCCTTGCGCCGGGCTTCGGCCGCGGCATGACGTTCGTCTTTCAGCCGTGCCGCACGCTTCGTGAGTTCGGCAGCGGCATTGTCCGCGGCGCCCTTGGCTTTTTCCTGCGCGGCCGTAAGAATTCCCGGGCCCTGCGCCTTGGATTCGTCGAGCGCTCGCCGCAGTGCGCCCCCGAATTCGGTGAGCAGCGACTCGATGCGCGCGGCCTCTTGGCCTCCGGCCAAAAGCGGCTGCCGTTCCGGCGCTTCCGCCATTATTTGTTCGAGGCCGGTGCGCAGGCGCGCAAGGGCCTGTTCGCGTTCCGCGTTGATGTCCGCAAGCGCGGCCGCGAGCGCGGGCTTGTCCGTCTGAGCGCCCGCGCGGTACGCTTCGAGAAGCTGACCGTTATCCTCGGCAAATTTCGCCTGAAGAAGCGCGGCGTTTTCCGCCAGAGCTTCGTCGATGCCCGCAAAGGAGGCCTTGAAAGCTGTTTCTTCCGCGGCGAGTTCTTTTTGAAGCGCGGCTTCCGCGGGCGCGATCGCTTCTTCAAATCTTTTTTCTTCCGCGGCGGACGCGGCCTGCCATTCCGGAAGCTGCGCTCCGGCAAAAGAGTCGAATTCGGCCAGGATCCCGGCCTCCAACTCATTTAAGCGCGGCAAAATCAGAGAGGCCCGCACGCTGCCGGCAATGCGTGCGGCTTCCGCGCGGACACGCTCGAGATTTTCTTCCGCCGCGGCCCGGCTTTCTTCCGCTGCCGCTTCGGCCGCCTGAGTCAGCGGTGCCCGCGCCTGCGTCAAAGCCTCCTGCAATTCCCTTTCTTTTTCCTGCCACAACGCGTCCGCGGCTTCCAGCGAGAGCGCGGACAAAACCGCTTCGAGCTGAGGCGCCGCGAGCCTGTCTTCGTAGCCGGATTTCAGGCCTCGCAGCGTTCTTTCGAAACGCGGCGTGATCCTGCCGTAGCGCGTCTGAAAATCGTCGCGGGCTTTTGCCAGGACGCCCTGGAATTCCGCGCGCGCGGCCGGCAGCTTGGGTTCGATCTCCGCAAGAAAAGCGGCGGCCGTGTCTTCCGGTACGAGATTTTTTTCGAAATCGCGGCCTGCGGCAGCGAGCGCTTCTTCGAACGCCGCCGGAGCGCTGTTTACGGCTCCTGAAAATTTTTCCCGCGCCTCATCATCCGCGGCTTCGTAACGCGCAAGCGCTTCGGCTTTGAGATATTGGGTCCTGGCTTCGATCGCCTGCCGCGTGACTTGCGCGGCCAGGGCCGCGGCCCGTTCTTTCAATGCTCCGGTAACTTTGGCCAGCGCGGCTTCGGCTTGGCCTAAAGCGCGTTCGCGGAGAGGGCTCTCGGCCTTTTCCAGCGCCGCGCGCGCGTCTCCCGCTTCCCGCCGCAGGCTGCCGATCAAATCCCGCACCTTTCCCAGGTCTCCGGCCGCTTCCGCCTGCCGGTGCTCGAGCAATTCCCCGAAAACATTTTCCACGCCGGACGCGGCCTGCCGGATTTCTTCTTCGAGCGCGCGTTCCGCTTCCGCAAGAAGCGCGTCGTAATCCGCGCTGCCGGCAGCATCCTTGAACTTTCTCCCGGCTTCGTCCAGCGAAGACGGGATCGTTCCGCTCCATGCCGGATCCAGCGCTTTTTTCACGTCGCCGAGACGGGTCTCGAACTCTCTTCCCTCGGCCTCGATCGCCTGCCGCAGCGCTTCCTGCTGTGCCGCTTTTTTCTCCTGCCATGCCGCCCTGAGCCTTTGAGCGAAAGAAGACACGGCTTCGGTGTTCGCCGTGCGCTCGCTTTCACTTTCGGCGGCAATCCAGGCCGCGATCAAGTCCTGCGCGGAAGTCTGCGCGCTTTCCTGTACCTCTGCGCGCGCGTCCTGTCCGGCCCTCTCGAGTTCCCGCCCCGCCTCCGTGGAAGCGGTCCGCAGCGATTCTAAAAGGCGCGCGGTTTCTTCCTGAGCGCGGGTTTCCGCGCCGCCAAAGGCTTCGGCCAAGGATTCCGGAGCGGCGATCGCCGAAAGATCTTTACGAAGGCCCAGGCTTGCGATCCGCGTGGGAATGCCGGAACGCGCCGCACGGACCTGGCTGCCGAAACTTTCGGCCAGGCGTTCGCGCACGGCCTTGTAACCGGACGTTTCCTGCTGCTTGACGCCTGCGAAAGTCTCGCGCGCGGTGCGGACGTCGTCCTGCAAAGTCTCGTCGGCCTCGCGGACGATGGCCGCAGCCTGTTCTTCGAAAGAGCGGCCTGCCGCTTCCACCGCGTCATCCAAGGCTGTTTGTTCCTGCGTCTGTTTCTCCGCGAAGCCGCGCTCGAGCTCCGTGAGCGGGCCGTCGAGCGCCGCATGCGCCAAAGCCTCGAGCCTGCGATGCTCGGCATCCAGGACCGATTGTTTTCTTTGCTGATGCAGCCGGACCGAGAGTTGGTTGAGCAGTTCCGTTTCCGCCGGCCCCACGGCTTTGTAAGTTTCCGCGGCTTGCCCCGCCGACCTTTTTGCCACGCCGGCCGTCTGCCGGGCCAGCGCCCGCAGCTTGACCTCGACCTCGGCCATCACTGTTTTGATGTCTTCCATTTTTTCTACGGTGAGAAGCTTGCGGTGCGGGCCGGTTTTTTCCAGCCGGTTGAACGTTTCATGCAAACGCACAAACGATTCGTCGAGCGTCCGGCCGGAATGCTCCAATGCAGCCTGCACGCGCCCGGACGCAGCCGAGCGTTCGTCGTCCAGCGTTTTTTGCTGCGTCTCGAGCAGGCCTGTGATTTCCTCGTGTCCGGCAAAGGCCGCACGCCAGCGTTCCGCCGTTTCGGCATAACCGCGGGCATGAAGGTCTAAAAATTCCCGGAAACTTTCTCCGGCCAGACGCCGGGCTTCAGCTTCGGCGGCCGCGATTTCGGTAAGGGCGGCTTCGAGTTCGGCAGCGATTGTTTTCCGCAAAGCGTCATACCGGCCCGGCAGGATCAAGGCGGCCAGCCCGGCAGGAAGGCGCTGCGGCGCTTCGCCGATCCACGCTTCCGCGGCCGCTCCGATCGAACGCGCCGGAAGGCCGGGCGCCAAAGAAGACGGGACAGAATCCGCGGCCGCTCCCGCGGCCTTCACCGCTCTTTCGAGGGCGGTGCCGAAATCACGGCGCGCACGGCCGATCACGCGTTCCTTGTCGGGACCTGATGCCGTGGCGAGATCGCGCGGATAAGAAAAATGGTTCACGGCGGTCGTGAGTTCACGCCGGGCCGCGGCAAGCGCGGTCTGAAAATCCGTGACGGCGGAAGCGGCCTGCGCCTCGAGCTGCCGTTCGAGATCCGGCAGCTTGCGGGCCCATTCCTCTTTCATCCCGGCCGCCGCGGCTTCCAGCGCGCTTTGAATGGCGTCCGCATGTTCGCCGGCGGCATGCGCCGCAACGAGCTCGGTTTTATGCCGGTCGATTTCCGCGGAGACAAAGGCCGCGGATTCTTCTACGGCCTGCCGGAGGGCTTCGCGGAAAATCTGCGCGGCTTGATGCGCATTTGCTTCGAGCTCGGGAACTTTCGCTTCGAAGTCCGCCAGCGTCTGGGCTTTTAAGGCCTTGAGCTGGTCTTCATAAGCAACTTTCGGCGCGGGCCTGGAAACAGGCGCGGGAGGCGGAGGCAGAGGCGCCGGAGGAGTGACCGGCGGCGCCTTTTTCTTCCACGGTTTGTCCATCGGCGTGCCCGCAGGCAGGCCGATCTCTTCGGGCTTCACACCCGCAAAAATAAAAGGATTGTCCGCGTGGCGGCGGTTGTAGGAAATGATGAGCAGCAGCGCGTCTTTCTGGCCCACAGCCCGCACGGAAGGAAGGTTCTCGCGGAAAAGCGGGATCGTCGGCAGCTTCACACGCTTGGTCTGGTTCATCATTTCGACCGTGGTCAGCGCGGCATCGTAGGCTTCTTCGAGCTGCTCGTCCGTCAGCCGGATCTTCGGCATCTCGAGCGGCTCTTCCGCGCCCGCGCCCGAAGAACGCGGCGGAGTGAAAGCGAGCATCTCGCCTTTGTAATCGAGAGACGAACGGAAAATCTTGGAATAGGCATCGGCCACCGACGGGCTCATGTCGTGGAACGTCGCAAGCCCGTACTCGACCGACAAGCGGACGCGCTCCAGAAAAAAGTCGTCGCTCATTTCGCCGCGCACGCCTTTGCCGAGCTTTTCCCCGACCGAGGAAACGAGGACGATGTTCTTGGAGAAAGGTTCATCCTTGAATTGCGCGATGAACGCCGCGATCGCGGTGCCGGTTTCTTCGGCAATCTGTTTCAATTCGTCGAGGGCCCATGCCTCTCTCGCCTGTGCCGCCTGCGTGAGGCCGGCCAAAAAGACGGCGTCCCAGTTTTCGATGTCAACTTCGTCGGTCGACGCCAGGTAATCGTCGATGTCTTTTTCCGTCACGCCGATGACGCGAAGCGTGCCGGCCGCCGCGGGTTCATGGACGGCGGCTTTCAAATGTTCGGCAATGCGCCTCGCAAGCGCCGGGCCGCGCAGGCGTTCGCGCGAAAGCACTTCTTTTTTTCCGGCATCGAGGGCCGCGTTTTCCTGTCCTTTGGCGATGCCGCGGTATTCGTAACGGTAACCCAGCGGAGATTCCGCATCGGGAATGTAAACCAGATGGCGGCCCAGCGATCCGAGAATGCGGACCGCGTCGTTGCGTTTCGTGCCTTCGTTCTGCCCGACGCCTTCGAAAAGGTTTCTTTCTTTCAGGATTCCGACGCCCATGCCCGTGCCGATCAGAATGGCCGCGGCATCCGCGCGTCCGTAGAACGTGCCGGTCTCGCCCACTTCGCCGAGAAGGCGCGCGGCGCCGTCATGGCGCACGTCGAACGGAATTTTTTCCGCCGCCGCGAGCGCGGTATCGCCCACGTGCGCTTTCAGTTTTTCGCGGATCGCGGCATCGAGGGGGAATTTCTCGAAAGGAAGCATAGCCGATTTCGTGACGGCGCCCATGACCACGCCTTCGCCTGTTCTTTCGAAAGGCAGCGGCACCGCGATCCCGATTTTGACGATGCGTTTCAGTTTTGCGGCGCGCGCGGCCGCATCGGTTTCGACGGTGCCATGGCTGGCGATTTCACCGATCGCTCCGGCCAGGATTTTGGCAATGCCTTCGGCAAGCGCGTCGCCGTCTTCCGCGCGGTTGGAAATCTTGAAGGCATTGCGCCAGGAGCGGCCGGGGAAAATTTCCCAGATGCGGCCGTTTTCGTCCACCGCGCCCACGGCGAGCTTCGTCCCGCCAAGGCTCACGACAAGAGACAGGGGGCCTTTGCCTTCCAGGATGATGCGCTTCATGGCTTCATTTTCTTCGCCGGGACGCATCTCCGATCGCGCGGCGCCGAAAATGCGGGCCAGGCTTGTCTTTTCAAACGCGGCCGCTTCGAATCCCCTACGGCCGGCATACGCGCGAAATTCTGCGGCCGCTTCGTCCCATTCGTAACCGGGATCCGCGCCGTGGAGAAGAACTTCGTGCGGCAAAAGAAGCGGCGAGCTTGTTTCCAGCGTGCCAGCTTCGGCGCGGCGCCGGGATTGGAACATGGACCGGAGATAAACCGCGCGGTCGTGCGTTTCGTTTATTTCCCCGATCTGAGGCGTGACCAGCACGTAGCGGAAATTCCGTCGGCTGAAGTAATCATAAAATGGCGCGGCGTGAAAACCGCCGGTCACGACAACGGCCTTGGTGATTTTTTTTGTTTCGAGGATCCGCGTGAGCCGGGCCAGCATTTGTCCGTCGCGTTTCTGGGCCAGCCGGTAAAACTCGAGGGCCGCGTCGAAAAGCGCGTCGATCTCCCGCAGATGACTAAAGGCCTCGGCGCGCGCCCGTCCTTCCGGGTCGACTTTGCGGAACGCTTCCACGAGCGCGGAAGGCCGGTAGGCGGCGGACGCGTCCGCGATCCGCCGGTATTCGGAAGGCACAAGCTCCAGGTCGAAAAGTTTCTTGAGCAGCGCCTGCTTTTCCAGCAGCGCCAGGATTTCTTTTTCCTCCGGAGACGGCGCCAGGGCCGCGGCTGTTTTCTTTTCGAGCCTTTCGATCTCGTCAAAAAGGCGGGAGCCGTCCAGTTCGCTCTGGAGAATCAGGTGGCCGAGGAACATTTTGAGGTTGGGATAAGGCGCGTAAGAAAAATTTTCCGGCAGTTGGCGGACCAGTTCTTCCACAAGCTGACCGGTCTGCGGGTAAGGCAGCGAATCGCGGTTCACGTCGCGCGAAAGAAGAAACCGGATCCGCGAATCCAGCGTCCCCTTGCCGGCGAAGCGGCTCACGGCCCGGAGAAAATTTTCTTTTTCCTTTTCCAGGGCGCCGCGGTCGATTTTGGCTTCGAGTTCCTGGATTTTAAAAAGCCGGACCAGCATGGGCCAATCCAGCTGCGCGGCGGGATCATGCAGGTCCGCGGTCTTGGTTTCCTTCGCCTGGGCGTCCAGCCATTCGAGCCATTTGTCGAGCGGCAGTTTTTTTCCGTGGAAATCACGCGAGCGCTTGAGATAAACGCGCAGCGCCGGATTGAGATAAGGCGCGCTCAGTCTTTCGAGGCGGAAATTCAGGGACCGGACAAACCCGCGCGTTTTTTGCCGCGCTCTCAGCACGTCTTTGAAAACCTCGCGGTTTTGACGGTAGGTGCGCAGGTCTTCGATGCCGTAGCCGCGCGCGGAAGGCTGCCCGATCAGAAAAAGGTCCGCGCCTTTAGCCAGGCCGCGGCGCGCAAGGCCGTCGGCGATCGCGTGCGTCGCGTCCATGCGCTTGGGAAAAAGCCGGAGCAGGCCGGGGCGCAGCGGCAATCCCGTTCCTTCCACGAAGACCGTTTCGAACCCATAAGTGTGATGGAGGAAACGCAGCAGGGACTCGATGCTTTTCTGGGCCTGGAAATTTCCATGCGCGGTTTGCACATGGACGATGACCGGGCCGCTGCCGGTGTGTTCTTTTTCGATGGTGCCGAAAGCGGAAGGGACACGAAGGTCCGGGAGCGCAAAAGACGGGACCGCGGTTTCCGCGGGAGCGCGGACAAAAGCGGTTTGACTGTAAGCCGGACACGGATCGCGCAGACACGCCGCTGCGTAAACAAGCAAAAGCAGCCACGCCGTGGGCCGGATTTTTTGTTTCCTCTGCATGAGGAAAAAATCTCCCTGGTCGGATTCGTTATTCACAAGTTATTAAATCTTGTTAATAAAGCTGTAAGACATTTTCCCCGAAGAAGATAGAAGGGATTAGACCCGGGAGAAAATGAGGTAAAAGTTTACCTGCTGAAGCGGGAAAAAGCAAGGCGGGAAGCCGGCTGGGACAGTAACGTAACTCATTTCAAGAAAACGGGTTATAAAATCGATGGGAAGTTTTTTTAGCCCGAATTTATGACTTAGTCGCTATCGTAGAGTTCCATCACCCAATCCCGGAACCAGGGCGGACGCTGCCAAAGGATGTAAGCCGCGAAAAAAGCCGTGATCGGAAGCATGAAAAGCAGACCATCCACCAGGAGAATGATCGTGATCAGCATGATGCGGTCCATCCGGGACATGAAGCCTCCTAGCGCGCGGCGGTTTGCGGGGCTGAAACGCCCGCGGCAAGTGAAAAAAAGTTGAGCATGAGCTGTTTGCCCACCCTCTCGTATTCCCCGCGCACGCGGACGTAATCGCTCAGGACCGAACCGGGCGCAAGCGAAAGAAGATCGGGATCCGAAGCCGCCCAGTCTTCCAAAAGCGCGGGCGTGAGTTCGAAATGGCATTGGATGCCGTAGGCGTTTTTTCCCGCGCGCACGACCTGATGACGGCAATGCTTGCCCGTGCCGAGAACCACGGCTCCGGGCGCGGGCTTTACGGTTTCGCCGTGTAGCTGGAAGACGCGGAAAGCCCGCTCGCGAAATTTGACAAACAGCGGGTCGCGCAGGCCTTCGTCCGTCAGTTCCACAAGATAGGACTTGCCTTCCGGGTCCGTGAAACCGAGCTCCTTGACCGGATTTTTGTAAACTTCGCCGCCGAGCGCCTTGACCATGAGCTGCAGCCCGAGGCAGATGCCGAGATACGGGCGTCCGCTGTCCAGCCACTGGCGGATGCGCACGAGTTCTTCCTGGATCTTGGGCGTCTCGTCGTTCGCGCTGTCCGGGCCGCCGAACACGATCAGGATGCCGTAGCCGTCAAACCGCGGCATGCGATCGCCTGCGTCGAGGTCCACGAGATCAAAAGGGATTTTGAGCTCGCGCAGGACGCCTTCGATGAGCCCGGGGCCTTCGCGCGTGATGTTTTTCACAAGCAAAGCTTTTGGATTTTTCATGCGCCTTTCGACGAAACGGCCGCCTTACGAAGCGTGTTCCGAAAATGATACGCCACGACGCCGAAAGCGACGGACACGTTCAGCGAATTTTTCGTGCCGGCCATTTCGATTTCAACGGCCGCGTCGCAAAGCGAGACCAATTCGTCCGAAACGCCGAAGATTTCGTTTCCGACGACAAGACAAACCGGCCCGCGCGGCTCGAAGGTTTCATACGGAATGCTGTGCGGCGCCTGCTCGAGCAGGACGATCTGCGCGCCGTCTTCCTTAAGCTGGCGGATCAGGGAGCAGGGATCGCGGCGGTATTCCCACGGCACCGCATCTTCCGCGCCGAGCGCGGTCTTGGTGATCTGCGAAGCCGGAGGAAATCCGGTGATGCCGCAAATCCAGATTTTTTCGAGACCGGCGCCGTCCGCGGTGCGAAAAATCGAGCCGACGTTATAAAGGCTGCGGATGTCGTTGAGGATGACGGAAAAAGGCAGCGGCTCCCGCGGCTTCCGGGCCTGTCGCGCTATCAATTCTTCATGGGAAAACTTACGCATAAGAGCCTATTCTATCGGGGTTTAGGCGCTCCGGCCAGGACGTTTTAGCCCGCTCCGGGCCGGGAAGGCGTTCCTTATGTTATACTTCCTTTCAAGCGGCCTCAAGGCAATCGGGTCCGAGGCCGAAGCTCCTGGGATACCAGGCAAGCAAACAAGGGGCCTTCCGGATTTCGGAAAGCTCGCAACGGCCGTGAGTTGGAACGTGTTTCCGCAATTGTCCGCACAAAAAAAGTATTCGTCCTCTCCCTCAAAATTTGATACCATGTTTCAAATTTGCATTTGGTCTTTTAGCCCCCGTTCTCGGATCCCCTACTCCAACCAAACCATTGCAAAGGGTGCGCCATGACTGCCAAACAAGTTGAGGAACTCCTCAAGGAAAAGAAGATCTACCAGATCATCAACCCGCGTCTGGTGCAGGCGTCCCCTTCGATTTCGATCAAGAGCGCGGTGGAACTGATGCAGCAGAACAAATCCGGGTATGTCGTCATCGCCGACAAGAAGAAAGTCGTCGGCCTCCTGACGGAAACCGAGATCGTTCAGAAAATCCTGGGGGAAAACATTAATTGGGACGCTCCGGCCAGCGAATTCATGAATCCCAATCCGGCGGTGCTCAACCCCAAAGATCCCGTCGGGGAAGCCATCGACCACATGGCCACCCACAAGTCGTATCATCTGCCGCTCGTCAACGAACAGCAGGAACTCGTCGGCGTCATTTCGGTGAGGACCCTCATCCGCTTCCTCGCCAGCTTTTATCCGCAAGAAGTTTACAATTTACCTCCAAAACTCGACCAGATCATGACAAGCCAAGAAGGCGGTTAAAGAATGGTAACCCTTAAGAAAAACATCGAACAAGCAACCGCAATTACCGTCCGCTTCGCCGGCGACTCCGGCGACGGCATGCAGCTCACCGGAGATCAGTTCACCGACACGGCCGCGTCCATGGGCAATGACTTCGCGACGCTTCCCGACTTTCCGGCCGAGATCCGCGCCCCCGCAGGCACACTGCCGGGCGTCAGCAGCTTCCAGATTCAGATCGCGGAAAACATCATCTTTACTCCCGGCGACAAGGCCGACGTGCTCGTGGCCATGAACCCCGCGGCGCTGAAGGTCAATCTCGTGAACCTGCGCAAGGGCGGCCTCATCATCGTGAACGAAAGCGCGTTCAATGAGATGACGCTGAAGAAAGCCACCTGGGACACCAACCCGCTCGAAGACGGACAGAGCCTCAAAGACTTCCAGGTCCTGAAGGTTCCCCTTTCGACGCTGACGAAAAACGCACTCAAAGACCATCCTCTAAAGCTGACCGAAGTCGAACGCTGCAAAAACTTCTTCGCGCTCGGCATGCTCTTCTGGCTCTACAGCCGCAAGATGGACCACACAATGGCGTGGATCCAGGCGAAATTCGCCAAGCGTCCCGAAATCGCGAACGCGAACGTCGCGGCCGTGAAAGCAGGCTACAACTTCGCGGACATTACCGAAGCGCTTCCGGTCCAGTACGAAATCCGCAAGGCCCAGCTTCCTCCGGGCACGTACCGCAAGATTACGGGCAACGAAGCGACGGCGCTCGGTCTCGTGGCGGCCGCGCACCTGGCGGGCAAGACGCTCTTCTACGGTTCTTATCCGATCACGCCCGCGAGCACGATCCTCCACACGCTGGCAATGTACAAAAACTACGGTGTGAAGACCTTCCAGGCCGAAGACGAAATCGCGGCCTGCGGCGTGGCGATCGGCGCGGCCTTCGGCGGCCAGATCGGCGTCACCGGCACCAGCGGTCCGGGCATCTGTCTTAAGGCGGAAGCGATCGGCCTGGCCGTGATGACGGAACTCCCGCTCATCATCATCAACGTCCAGCGCGGCGGCCCGAGCACGGGCATGCCGACGAAAACCGAACAGACGGACCTTCTGCAGGCCATGTTCTGCAGGAACGGCGAATCGCCGATCTGCGTCCTCGCTCCGGCCACGCCCGCCGACTGCTTCAACATGGCGGTCGAAGCGGTCCGCATCGCTCTTGAACACATGACGCCGGTCATTTATCTTTCGGAAGGCAATCTCGCCAACGGCGCGGAGCCTTGGAAATTGCCCGAGATCGACAAGCTCCCGCGCATCAAGGTGGAACATCCGAAAGCCGGAAAAACGCCGTTCCTTCCGTATTCGCGGGATCCCAAGACGCTCGTGCGTCCGTGGGCCATTCCCGGGACGCCCGGCCTCGAACACCGCATCGGCGGCCTTTCCAAGGCCGACCTCACGGGTAACGTGAGCTACGATCCGGAAAACCATCAGAAGATGATCAACCTGCGCGCGGAAAAAGTGCGCCGCATTGCCGACGACATTCCGCTCCTGAAGGTCGAAGGCCCGGCTTCCGGCAAGCTTCTCGTTCTGGGCTGGGGCGGCAGCTACGGCCCGATCTGCCAGGCGGTTCACAACCTGGCGGGTGAAAACATCCGCGTTTCGCAGGCGCACCTGACTTACATCAATCCTTTCCCCAAAAACCTCGGAAGCATCATCGAGAAGTTCGAGAAAATCCTGGTCCCCGAATTGAACATGGGCCAGCTTCTTTTCCTCCTTCGGAACGCGTTTCCCGGCAAAAACTTCGCCGGCTATCACAAAGTCCAGGGACAACCTTTTTCAACACAAGAACTCACAGACGAGATAAGAAGGCACGCATGAGCACACCTAATCCCGTACCACCCAGCAATACGCAGAATCTTCCGTTCACGAAAGACGACTTTGTTTCCGGGCAGGAAGTCCGCTGGTGCCCGGGCTGCGGCGACTATGCGATTCTCGCCGTCATGCAGCGCACGCTTTCCAAGTTCGCGATTCCGCGCGAGAACTACGTTTTCGTTTCCGGCATCGGGTGCTCGAGCCGCTTTCCCTATTACATGAACACCTACGGTTTCCACTCGATCCACGGCCGCGCGCCCACGATCGCTTCCGGGCTTCGCTGCGTGAACCCGAATCTCGTCATTTGGCTCATCACCGGCGACGGCGATGCGCTCTCGATCGGCGGGAATCACTTCCTGCATATCCTGCGCCGCAACCTGAACGTGAACATCGTGCTGGTCAACAACCGCATCTACGGCCTGACCAAGGGACAGTATTCGCCCACGTCAGAAGCGGGCAAGATCACGAAGTCTTCGCCGCAGGGCGCGATCGATTATCCGGTCAATCCCCTTTCCATTGCGCTCGCGTCGGAGGCCACGTTCATCGCGCGCTCGGTGGACTCTGACCCCAAGCACATGGAATACGTGTTCGAACGCGCCATGCAGCACAAGGGCACCTCTCTCGTCGAGGTCTACCAGAACTGCAACATCTTCAACGACAAGGCGTTTTACCCGGTGACCGGCCGCGAGAACCGCGACGACCGTGCCGTGTATCTCGAGCACGACAAGCCGCTCATTTTCGGAAAGAAGCGCGACCTCGCCATCCGGGTGAAAGGCGGTCCAAGCGGCCTCAAGCCGGAAATCGTCGACATCTCGAAAAACAAAGACGCCGACGATCTCCTCATCCACAATGAAAAAGAGCCGGACCCGAGCTATGCCTACATGCTGACGCAGTTCCAGTATCCGGGGCTGCCCGTTCCGCTCGGCGTTTTCCGCGCGGTGAGCCGGCCGACGTACGACGAAATGCTCGACATTCAGACCGAAGACCTCATCAAGAAAAAAGGCAAAGGCGACATCAAAAACCTGCTCTACGGAAACGATACCTGGACGGTGAACTGATGAAGACTCCTTGTCCCTCGTGCGGCCACCACAACCTGGAAGGCATGGACCGCTGCGAGGAATGCCTGCATTCTCTGATGCAGCGCGACCTGCCGCGGCCGAAGAAAAACGATCCGCTCCAGCGCGTCATCATGACTGCGCCTGTGGCGGACCTTTTGACCGGGGCGGATCTTCTGGTGGCAAACACGACGGACACGGTGCAGAAGATCATCAACACGCTGAAGAAAAAGAAAAAAGACTGCGTGCTGATTTATCAGAAGAAAAAACTGGTGGGCATCATCAGCCAGCGCGATCTGCTGCTGCGCGTGGCGGGAAAACACAAAGACCTCTCAGCCGTCAAAGCCGAGCAGATCATGACCAAGAACGTGGAATTCGTGCGCGGCGAGGACCCGATTGCCTTTGCCGTGAACAAGATGTCCATGGGCGGCTTCCGGCATCTTCCCGTGCTGAACGCCGAAGGCGTGCCGCTCAGCATCATCTCCATCAAGGACGTGCTGGGCTACCTGATGAAACGCCATCAAGCGCACGAATAGTCTGCACATCCTTCGGGATTTCCCTCGCAAACGCTTCCCTGCTCGCGATAGGGCTCATGCATCAAACATGTGGGGACAGGTCTAAAGACCTGTCCCCGTCCACTCCAAACTGGGCGGCCAGATCGGTCCTTTGTTTTCCATGATAGATCGTAATAGCAGGAATTTTTGTCCCGAGCATCCCTTTGTTTTTTACTAGAAATTTTTCGAGACGGACCGTTTGGTCTTCCTCGCCGAAACGGAACACCGGGCTGCGCCCCAGATCGTGGAGCGCCAGCCAAACAGGCCCTTCCAGCTCTGCCGCGGCCTGTATCATCCGTTTGACCAAAAGATCCAGCCGTGACCTGTCCTTCACGAGGATAAGATTTTCCTTGAACGCGATCTTGCCCCAATCCCCAGGTGCGAGCTTTCTGAAAAGCGCCCAGCTCGAGGCGTAAGGCACGAGCCTGCGCTCTCCGTCTTTCAGCAGCCGGCCGTGGTTTACGAGAAGCTGCGCCAATCCTGCGGGCTGGAAGAGCGGGAGCTTTTCCGGACTTCCGGCGGTCACCAGGCTGAACTCAAAACTGCCAAAGAGTGAAGCCTCCGCCGTTTTCAGGGCAAACGCAAGCATCTGCTTGAAGGAGTCCCACAACTCCTTCTCTTCCCCGGTCATGACCTCCGCCACGAGGAGCCAGCCGCGTCCGGCAGGCAGTTCCAGGCCGTACCGCGCAATATCATCGGCCGTGCCGTGATAGATAGACGAAAAAGGCCTCGGCACAGCTTCGAAAAAAATAGCTTTGTTGAATTCGTCATCGAGAATCGTCATAATTTACTCAAAATCCCGCGTTAAATGCCGTACTTTCCGCATAGTTCCAGAACCTGATGGAGGAAAGAATGAAACCGTCCCGCCTTTTCGCCTTTATACTCATGTCGATCGCCCTGGCTCCCGCTGCGGCCTTGGCCGCGGAAGCCGACAAAACTCCCTACGAAATCAAATTCCCGCTCGGCGTGGATCCGGATGTCTTTACGGTTCCCGAAGACAATCCCATGAGCGCCGCCAAAGTGGAGCTCGGCAAGATGCTCTATTTCGACAAGCGGATCTCCGCCAATGATAAGATAAGTTGTGCCACTTGTCACAATCCTGAGAAAGGATTCACGGACCAGTTGCCGGTTTCCAAAGGCTTCGAGGACAAAACCGGAACGCGAAACGCGCCTACCGTCATTAATTCCGCTTTCGGTCTCTTCCAGTTCTGGGACGGCCGCGCGGCGACACTCGAAGAACAGGCTGTGGGCCCCATGCAAAATCCCGTGGAAATGGCGCATACCCTTGACGGAGCGGTCCAAAAGATCAATGCCGTTGCCGGCTACAAACCGTATTTCGAGGCGGCATTCGGCGATTCCAAAGTCGACATCGACCGGATCGCCAAGGCCATCGCCGCTTATGAACGCACTGTCCTTTCGGGCAATTCCCCCTGGGACCGCTACGTGAACGCGCATGACGAAAGCGCAATGAGCGAATCCGCCAAGCGCGGCCTTACGCTCTTCGAAGGCAAGGCCCGCTGCACGCAATGCCACGTCGGCTTCAATTTAAGCGACGGCGTGTTCCACAATATCGGCGTCGGCATGAAAGCGCCCAAGCCCGACCTGGGCCGTTACGAAATCACGAAAGAGGAGAAAGACAAAGGCGCTTTCAAGACGCCCATCCTGCGTGACCTTCAGAAAACGTTTCCCTACATGCACGACGGAAGCGAGAAGACCCTGGAAGAAGTCGTGGATTTCTACGACAAAGGCGGCGAACCGAATTCCTGGCTGGACCCCAAGATGCAAAAGCTGGGGCTGACGAAAGAGGAAAAAGACGACCTCGTGGCGTTTTTGAAGTCGCTTGAAGGCGATTGGACACCGGCGCCCGAGCCCACGCTGCCGCAATAAAACGAATTCCGCGGATCAACAAGACAGGCACAGGCCGCGAGGCCTGTCCCCTCTTTTTTATCCGTTCTTCGCGGTGAAGTTCTTCATGAACCGCACGAGCGCCTGCACGCCTTCCATCGACTGCGCGTTGTAAAGCGACGCGCGCAAGCCTCCGACGGAACGGTGTCCTTTCAGGCCGGCCAGTCCTTCGGCCGCGGATTCCTTCACGAATTTCTTTTCCAGTTCTTCGTTGTCGCCCTTCAAGCGGAAGACCACGTTCATGCGCGAGCGGTCCTTCTTCTCCACCGGGCCGTAATAGTACCCGCCGGACGAATCGATAGCGTCATAGAGCAGCGCGGCCTTGGCATCGTTCGCTTTTTCCACGGCCGTGAGCCCGCCCTGCCGGCCGATCCATTCCATCATGAGCGCCACCATGTAAATCGAAAACGTGGGCGGCGTGTTGTAGAGCGAGTTGGCTTTGACGTGCGTGCGGTACTGCATCATGGTCGGCAGCGACACGCTTGCGCGCTCCACCAGGTCTTTGCGGATGATGACAGCCGTCACGCCCGAGGGCCCCATGTTTTTCTGGGCGCCGGCGAAGATGAGGCCGTAGTCTTTCACGTTCACGCGCCGCGACAGGATGTCGGAGGACATGTCGGCGACAAGCGGCACGTTTCCAGTCTTGGGGAATTCGCGCCACTGCGTGCCGAAAATCGTGTTGTTCGAGCACAGGTGGACATAAGAGGCATTGCCCGAAAGCTGGATCTCATCCAGGCGTGGCAGGCGGCGGAATTTTTCCGCTTCCGTGCTGGCCGCGATCTTCAGTTCCGACACCTTCTTGATCTCGTCCCCGGCCAGCTTGGTCCAAGCGCCGGTCTGAATGAGTTCCACGGGCTTGCCGGCCACCGCCAGGTTCATCGGGACCATGGAAAACTGGAGGCTCGCGCCGCCCTGCAGGAAGAGCACGGCATAATCGTCGGGAATGCCCAGGTGCTGGCGCAATCCGGCGTCGGCGCGGGCGAGAATGGCTTCGAACTCCGGCGAGCGGTGGCTCATTTCCATGACGGACATGCCGCTTTGCCCGTGATTCAGGAATTCTTCTTTCGCCTGTTCCAGGACTTCGAGAGGCAGCGCCCCCGGCCCCGCGTTGAAGTTGAAAATTCGGTCCGTCATTTTAGCCTCGCTCGTTTTCATGTCAGGATGCCTTCTTTTCTGCCGCGGCGATCAAGTCGAGAAAAAGGTCCGCGATGCCCGGGTGGATGCCCACCGGCGGGGTCAGACAGAACTTGATGCCCGGATGGTTTTTCGCGGCCGCTTCGACAAGGGCCGGGATGTCTTTCAAGACGTGGTTTCCGGAATTCAAAAAATTAAGCAGGATAACGATCTCGGAGGCCCCCTGCTTCACGCAGGCCTCAATGCCTTCAGGAACCGACGGGGATTCGGCCTCGAGAAAGGCACATTGTACCACAGGAAATCCTCCCCGCGCCTTAAGAACCTCGGCCAGATGGAGGTTTTCACGCTTGGAGGCGGCGGAGCGGCTGCCGTGAGAAACCAGCAGGACGGCCTTCACGGGCTAGCCCTGGGCGATCTTCAGCGCGGCCATGACGGCCACGCCCAGGACGATCATGATGAGCTGTCCCGAAGAGGTGCGGATGTCGACGTCATGGTGAAGCTCCGGAATCAGGTCGGAACCGGCAATGTAGATGAAGCCGCCGGCCGTGATCGGAAGGAGGATCGCGCCGAAAGACCGGACGTGCACGCCCACGATCAGGGCGAGCGCCACGCCGACAAATGCCCCGAAGCTCGACAGGAGATTGTAAAAAATCGCCTTGCGGGGCGGAAGCCCGCCGTGCACCAGGATGCCGAAGTCGCCGATTTCCTGCGGGATTTCATGGAAGAGGACCGCAAGCGTCGTCGTGAGGCCGAGCGCAAGGCTGGCGGAATAGCTGACGCCGATCATGAGACCGTCGATGAAATTGTGCACGAAATCGCCGACCAGATTCATGCTCACGACCGGATGCAGGTGTTCTTCCTCCGGAGTCATGACGTGGCAATGGCGCCAGCGCAGGAATTTTTCGAGCAGGAAAAAACCCAGGATTCCGCCCATCACCCAGAGCGAGGTATCGAGGCCCCGTCCCAACTGCTCGTAGGATTCCGGCAGGATGTGGATGACGGCGTCCCCGAAAAGGGCGCCGACCGCGAAGCTGACCAGGTACAGGATG
>DATJFP010000064.1 GCA_035495615.1 Verrucomicrobiia bacterium
AACTCCATCGCCGAAAAAAAAATCACGCGCGCCAATCATGCCACGCGCTACATCGACGCGCTGGTCCAGGCCCTGCGCAAGGATTACGAAAAAAACAGCCCGCTCTACGAAGAAAACATTTCCGAGGAAGAGATCCGCGCCAGGCTTCAGGAGGAGCTCGACAGTTTTATCTCCGCGTATTTTGACCGCGCGCGCCAGGCCGCGTTGCAAAAGACGCGCATTTTTCTGGACGGCGTGAAGCAGATGTGGATGGAAAAAAATGTTTCCCGGGAAGCGGTCCAGCGCGCGTTTGACCAGGCGCGGACGGCAACTCTTTCCACGCCGCTGGCTCTCATCCCCGAGAACGCGGCGCAGGCGCCGGTTCCGGCCACGGCTCCGCTCGCGCAAAGCGAGATCGAGGAAAAGGCGCGCGCGCTGCAAAAGTTACCCGTGGCGCGGACGGAACTCCTTGAAACGCTCGCGGCCTACGAAGTCATCCTGCGGACGCAGGAACAAATCTTTGCCGGACCCGTGGCCGAGCTCGTGCGAGGCGCCATTCAGAGCGTGCCTCGGACCGAAGACGCGATCGCCATTCTCGAGCTCGCACGTCAAGGTCTTGAAAAGGAAGCCGCAGGCCCCGCAGAAAAATCCGCGGCGGCGCAATCCCAAGCCGATGCATTTTCACCCGACATGGCCCAGGCCCAGCTGCTGGACGTGATCCGCGCAAGCCGCGAAGGAAATTCCGGGACGCTGGGGCAGGCGGTTTCCGAGCTGCTCGCCGAACAAAAAAGATGGCAGGAAGCGGCCGGGGAAGAAGGTTCTCTGGACCGCGCTTCAAACGTGGCAGTCATTTTCCGGGAAGTGGGAGACTCTCTTGCTTCGGGAAGGCTCCAGCTCTCATCGTCGCTTGCTTCGGATCTCGAAGCCCTGAGCCTGAGCTGCAGCGTTTGCGCCGTGGAACTGGCGCGGGCGCCGGATGCAAAGGCCCATCAGGCCGCGCGGGCCGTGGAAGAGGTCTTGGACAGGATTGACCGTTTCCGTTCGCCGGCGGAAACCGAAGCAGCCCTGGCCGCGCACACCCCGGACATTGGCCGCGCCGTGCGAGGCAATGAAGCCGCGTTCCGCAACGAAGACCCCATTCCGGTTTTATTCCGGCAAACCGTGTCGGCCGCCGCGGAGCTCGCCGGCCACAGGCGCGCGCAGGCCTTTCCGCTCGTCTCGACTGCGGACCCGTCGCTCGAAGAAGCCTCCGCGCTTGGCGATCTCAACTTTTCCGGGGCCGTGATCAGCGCGGAGCACGGCACGCTCATTCTCCACGCTGCGGCGCTCGGCAAGCTCGCAGGCGCGCAGGCCTTGGAACAGCTGGCGCGTGAGCTCGCGCCGGTTTTTGACGCGCTCGGCATCAACGCCCCGGAAAAGCAGCAGACGCTCGCGCGGATCGTGCGCGCGGAGCTGCGCCGGCTTCAATCCCTCGGCATGCCTCAAACCGACCTGCGCTTTCAAATCGTCCGCAACATGCGAAATCCCGCGGACTACGATTTTGACGCGGGCGCCGTGCGCTATCACGAAAGCCTTTTCACTTCGGATCTCAGCCCGGAAGCCGTGGCCGCGCTTCTGGATTTGTTTTCCGGCCATGAAATCGAGCATCACCGGCTGACGAGCCTCGGCGTGCCGGGCGGCGAGCAGGAATCGCAGGTAGTGCTGAACGATCTCAAACGTTTTGCGTCGATGCGCGCGGCAAGGCGCGTCCAGCTTTTGGACGCGCTGCGGCAATTCGGAAGCGCCGCCGGCTTTTTTGTGGAACAGGCGGGACGCGAAGCCCTGTATTTCAGCCTGCTGAAAGCCTCTCACGAAGCGATTCCCGCCAAAACGCCGGCGCTTACCCCGCAGGACCAAAGGCCGCCGCCCGCAGCCGCGGCTCCGGCCGTGGAGACTGCGCCCGTCTCGTTCGAAGGAACGCTGAACGAAAGATTCGGCGCGATGCTCAGACGCCTCGCGCAATTGGAACGTGAAAACCAAATCCTGTCGCGCGGCATTTTTGGACGATTGATCAACCGCCGCCAGCTGAGAGCCAATGACGCGGAAATCAAACGCCTGCGCGAAGGCGATTTCGACGCGGGCTTCAAAGGCCTCGCGGATCTCGCGGTCGAAGCCTACGAAACCCGCGACGCTGCGGCGCTGAAAGAATTTGTCGCCCGTGCCTTCGAGACCCCGGAAAGCCTGGAATCCGATGGCGCCGCGCTGCAGGCGCTCATGGCCGCGCTTGCGAACCAGAGCCTCGACGAAGCGGGCCGGCGCGAATTCAATGCGGACGTGCGCGCGCGCATTGCCGCGTTCCGCTCTTCCCAGCCGGAGGCCGCGCGAAAAGCGTCCGACGGCCTTTTCGGCCTCGAGGCGGCCATGCTCTTAAACGAAGGCCGATTTGCCGCGTGGTTCGAAGGCATCGCCCGCGGCACGAATCCCGCGCCCGATCCTTCGCCGCTGTGGGACGAAGTGCTCAAGGCCTACGGCCATTCGCTGCAGGCGTCCGAGATCCTGATCCTTCAGTCCCTGCTGTTCAATTATTACGTCTTTTACCGCGCGCTCGCGGAACAGGCCGAGGGTTACAACTCGCCGCTCCGTCAAAACGGGGACATGAGAACCGCCATCGGCATCCGCGACATCCAGAAGATCGGCGCCAAGGTCATGCTCTCGGGCCGCATCGCGCTGGCCGCGACGTCCGCCGGCAAAAACATCGTGGCTTTTTTGCGCGGCGGCATCGAAACGATCCGCGCGGAACAGTACGGCACGAGGACTGGACGCGCCCAGTCCGTGGGCGTGGTCATTGCCGCGGAAACCGGCGCCAAGGCCTTTGACTTCGTGCACGGCTCCGCGCCCATCCCGGTCAAAGGCCGCGACGGCCGTTATTTCAAGGACAAGAACGGGCAGAACCTCAAACTTTTCGTCCCCAACCAGTTTCTCGCCAAGCTGTTTGGCGCGCGCGGAGGGCTCGTCAGCCTGCAGGAAAGCATGGAGAACAACGACGAGAAAGGCACGGCCGAGGCGCTTCAAAATTCCAGCGCGATCAAAGTCATCGGTTACGACCAGATCGGATTTTCGGAAATCTCCCTGAATCCGACGAACCTGGACCTTTTCAAAGGCACGCTCGATTCCTGGGGCATCGAAGAAATCGACAAGTTCGGTTCGGAAAAAACGCAGTTCATCATGTCGGACACGGAAAACGCGAAGGTCAACGCGCCCGAATTCATCGCGGCGATCCGGAGGCTTTACGCGGACATGGGGCTTGCCTTTGACGCGGAAGGAAAAAGCGGCCGCGTGAAATTCGTGGAGACCGCGGAAGAGGCGGACGAGGCCTGGAACGAAGCGAACAAGGGTGAGCAGGAAAGGGTCATTGTCTGGGGCGGCAAGGATTCGCGCTCCCGCCGCGCCGCGCTTTCCACTCCTCTAAAAACGAAATTGATCCGCGAGGGCCATGACCCGCGCCACATCTACCAGGCCCTGCAGACCGCGCTTGTCCTGGAATTTGGGCGCGACTTCGACGGCACCCAGGGCGAGCTCACGCCGCTCGACAACGGTCAGCCGCAGAAAACAAATTTCAGCGGCAAGGTCACCAAAGTCTTTCTGTCGCTGATGGTGGGCGAGATCAAGCAGGCCAAGATCGCGGAGCTCGAAGAGGCCCTGAAAAAAATGCCGGAGGGAGAAGCGGCGCGCCTCGCGCGCAGGGAAATCCAGGCGCTCGAAAGCGGCAAGATCGACGAGACCAAGCTCGAAAATTCGCTCACGCAGTCCACGAACACGAAGTTCGGCGTGTTCAAGGCCGCGCGGCTTTTGTTCATGAAGCAGGCGGTCGCGGTTGAAGAAGCGGCGCTGCGCAAAGCCGGCCCGGAGTCGCCTGTCGTCGTGACGCTGCGGCCGCTGGCCGGGTCTGAAGCCGGAGTGCTGGACGTGGGCCTGTACAGCGACGGAAATTTTCTCTACGTCACGGGGCGGAACGGGACCGACAAGATCCCGCTCGCGGAAATTTCGAACGATCGGGACAATCCCACGAATCCCGCGAAAAACCGTTACGCCGCGGTCAGCCGCACTGTGGACAAGGACGGCGCCGCGGTCTATCACGTGCACAAGGACATCACGCTTTCCGGATCCACGGCCACATTCAATCCGGTGCTCTTGTACCAGCTCGGCCTCGAAACGGTCCTGAGCGACAGGTCCGGCATGAAGCGGGGCGATCAAAAGGACGCCAAGGGCAACGTGATTTCGCAGGGATGGCAGTTCCTCGAGACGCTGGCGGATCCGGCCAAGGCGCGGGAAATCGTGGAAGGCCATATCCGCGATTCGCACGAGGAAGGCATGAACGAACGCGCGCGGCCCGCGCGGAATACGAAATCCTTCACGCAGGCTGAAGACACGGCCGCGGTTCAGGCCTCAATCGCGCTGGGCTCGGTGGCCGCGCAGGACACGCAGGGGCGCCCGAAGACGCAGGTTTCCAGCCTGATCTTCCAGCCCAACCACGCGAAGTTCGAGCGCATCCGCAAGACGCTCATGGAAAACAGCGCGGGCGTTGCGTTCCAGGAAGTGCGCATCGGCCAGTTCGTGAACCGCGTGATCAGCCGGTTCGAAAAAATGGAAAAAGAATTGCGTGACATGAAAAAAGAAGCGGCCCGCACGCGTGACCCGGCGTTTCTTCCGCGCATCGAGGAACTCCAGGGCCAGCTCAAACTCAAGGAGCAGGCCGTACGCGAGGCGGTCGAGATCGAAAAGGCGTGGCTCGAAGGCAAGGACGTGGCTGCGCGCACGGTCGCAGGCCTTCAGAGCGAGCTGGAGACATTGCAAAACGGGAAGAGTTATCTTTATCTGATCGATTCCGGATCTTACAACGAACTCATTTCCACGGTGGCGCAGACGGCCAATTCCCGCGGCGCGCCCGCGGTTGTTCTCACCAGCAACATCACGGGCACACAGCAGGGCGTGGACTTCGAAGGCGAATGGACCGAGTCGGTCGATTCCGTGGAGCTGGGCAACCGCCAGCTCATGCAGATCGTGGGCCGCATCGTGCGCAACGAGGGCGCGCTCGGCCACCGTTACCTGGTCATGCAGGCCCACGACTATAAAAGGAAGCAGGACGAAATCATCGGCCCGAAAAATTCGCAGCGCCGCGCCGAATTGCGCCGGGCGCTCGTCCGGGTGGCCGCGGACATGGCCCGGCTTCTGGACCAGCAGGTGGATTCGGGCGACATCAACGCCACAAAATATTTCGACGAAACCGGCGACAACGAATTCCAGGACGCGATCGCGGTCCTCGACCGTCTGGACCGCGACGAGGATCTGAAGGAGCTGGATTGGCTGATGCTTCTCACCGCCTACAACTACATCCGCGACGACATCTCGGGCGCGGTTTCGCATTCCCTTGGCGAAAACCATCAGGGCCTGGGCCATCGCTTTTACCGCGGGCTCGTTCAGCGCGCCGAAGCCGCGGCCGTGCAAAAAGCCAAGGCCAAATACGAAAAGAAGATCGAGGAGCTGCTGGCGAAGGCCAAGGCGGAAAAAAAGCCGTTGATGCGCGCCAAGCTCGAGAACATGATCGCGGCCCTCAAAGACAAAATGGAAAAGGAAGTGGCGGGCGACGCGGAATTCACCGCCATCCGTGACGCGTATCACGATCTGCAGAATCGGGAGCAGGCGCTGAAGGACGTGCGCCTCGACGGCCCGCGCGCGGGCGAATTGACAGGCAGCGAAAAAATACGTCAGGACCAGCTTCGCGAATTGAATCTCCTGGAAGAATCGCTGCAGGGGCTTTACGCAAAACTGGGCGGCAGGATCGAGGACGTGATCGGCAGCGAGATTCCCGAAACGCTCAGCGGCAGTCCGGACGCCGCGGCGCTCGTCGTCGCGGAATATTTGCGCGACGTGAAGGAAGCGCGGCAAATCATCGAGACCGGCATCTCGCGCCGCGCCCGGAAGTTCGCGGACGCGGTCCAGGACGTTGCGCGGGAATTGGGAACGCCCGACCTCGCCGCGCCGGACGCGCTCGAGCAGATCGAAGCCGCGCTCGGCCGCGCGGCGGCCTCCCTCAAGCCGCAGGAAAGCGGCGCGCGGGAAGAGAATATCGCGCGCGCGGAAGCCGTGTATCTCGGCCTTGCGCGCCTTTTGCGGCCCGGAGCCGCGGCCCAAGAAGCCTTGCGCCGCGAAGCTTCCGGCGAGATTTTGGACGAGGCGCAGCAGGCTGAAAAGCAGGCCTGGCAGGATTTGCTGAAACGCGCGGGCGAGCATCCGGGAATCCAGCAGCAGCTTCGGAATCTCGACGAAGCCTGTCCCAACTGCGCCGCCTCTTTTACTCCGAACGTCCTGAAAGCCATGTCCGACCTGGGGCTGCGCGTAGAAGCCGCGGCCCAGCAAAAAGATCCCAGCCTTTTGACCGCGAACACGCACGCGGAAACCGCGGAATTCGCGCTGGGCCTCATGGACATGGTCATCGCCACGCAGGGAGAAGGCGGCGCGCAGGCGCAGGTCCTGCGCCGCGAATCCCGCTACGCCACGCCCGAGGCTTTGGTGGCTTCGATCGAGCAGGCGAATGCCGCGCCGGCAACTTTGCCCGAACCGGAAAAAGACCAGGAAGGTCCCGCGCCTTCGGACACGGGACACGGCGCCACGCAGGCGGGCGTGCTGGGTCTGTCCGCGCAAACGCCGGCCGAACCCTTTTTTCAGGAGGAAGAAGCGCCGGAAGACGAAATCTGTTTTGACAAGGACTGCCGCCGGCACGGCCTCGGCGGTTATATCATGCGCACCGACGGCCAGTGGCAGTGGACCAAAGAAGGCACGGCCTTGGCCAAAGCCCTGGAACAGCTGCGCGCGCTGGGCGCGGAAGAACGGGCCGCGCTTTCCCGTCAGCTTTCCGTGAGAATGCCCGCGGCGTGGGAAGACGACGCGTCTCTTTTGAACGCGGCGCTCGCGCTGCGCGAAGCGGGCCTTCTCGATTTTGTGAATTACGACAGGCTCGGCATCCTGGAGCTCCGCGACGCGGCGGTTATTTTCGAGGCCGCGGGCGCCGCGCCCCGCTCGCTGGACGCGAGGGTTTTGTATGCGATCTACGGCGACGGCCGTTCGGAACTGAGCGCGCGGAGCCGGCTCGCGGAAAAAGCGCTCGAACTCTTGAAAGCCCAGGGCCGCGAAGCCCCGGCCGCGTTAAGGCGCCATCTGGAAAAGCTCGCGGCGGGCCGTCCCGCGCTGCTGCGGGCGCAGGGCCAATTGAAACAGGCGGACCTCCGCGAAGCCTCAGCTACGGCCGCGGGACTTACCGGGGAAGCGGCCGAGCGTCAGGAAAAGGCTCTGAAAAAAGAACGCGACGCGGCGGAGAAAAAACAGGAACACGCGCTCCGCGATTTGCGCCAGGCAGGCCGGAGCGCGCCGCTCGAGAAAATTCTGGCGGACCGGCCGCCGCAGGGTGCGGACGCGGCGGCTCATCGCAGGACCGCGCTGCTTGCCGCGCTGGATCTGGCGGATGCGCCGCAGGACGACGAGCTTTACCGCCTGCATTTGAACCAGCTGCTTGGCCATTATGATGAAAAGCAGCTCGCGCGCCTGGGCCTGGAAGGCGCGGAGCTTCTGGCGAGGCTCGAGAAAAATATCGCGGCGCTTATCGCGCAAGGCGTTTCCGAAGCCGATGCGAGAAAACTTTATCTCGCGCGCGCCGAAGCGGGAAGGCCGGAACCGTTTTGGAAACGCGGCATCGAATGGGTTCTGGCGAAACTGGGGAACGACGGCGAGATATGGAAACAGCTGCTTGCCGAAGCCAATCATCTTTCGCAGCCCGGGCTTTCCCATCTCGTGGACCGCCAGCTCGCGGCGCTGATGCGCCAGCGGGAAAGCGGCTCGCCGGAATTCGAGAAAAACGCGCGGCTCTTGCGCGGGCGACTGGAAGCGCTGCGCGTGGCCGGCGAGTATGAAGCGGCCCGGCGCAACCGCGTCAATCACAGCCTCGCGGAAGTCGAGAACCGGAAAAAAGAAGCGGCCGCGCTGCGCCAGCCTTCGCCCTACCGGTACCCCACCCAGAAAAAAGAAGATGACGCCATCAACCGGCTTTTGAAGAGAGCGCGGGGACTCGGGCTCGCGGCGCATTTTTCCGGAGACGAAGCCGCGCCGCTCGGGAAGTTTGACGCGGGCAATCTCGATCACATCGCCGTGGTCCAGAAAAACCTTTATCTCGAGATCGCCTCCGCCGCGGGCATGGAAGGCGTGGAGCCCGGGCCCGGCCGGGAAGCGGCCGCCGCGCTGCGGGCGATGGATGCGCACCTGCATGCAGCCGCGGCCGGGGATTTGAAAGGCCTCAATCAATACGTGGAAAACCAGATCAAGCGCACGGGAAAAAGCCGCGAGCAGGTCGAGCGCGAATATCTTGACCGCTACGTCACGGCCGAAGAATTGTTTTCCCTCGAAGAAGCCCTGGACATTGCGCAGCGAGAAGGCCTGAGCCTGGACAAGCTCGCGCGCCTTCTCAAAATCTATGTGCCGCGGCTTGCCGTGATTCCGGATGCGGCTCTGGCTTTCTTCCTCGAGAGCCTCGGCGGCGATCCTGTTCTGCGGCGGACGGAATTGAAGCAGCTCGCGGAATCCGCCATGAAAGCTGCTTCCGTGCGGCAATTCGCTGCCTCAGCCCTGGATCTCGGCGCGGCACAGGACCTGGTCTCGGCCTTCCGTCGTTTCGGACTTTCAAATCTGGAAAAGATTCTGCTGGTGTCCCTGTCCGGGCTGGCTCCCACGGCGGAGTTGGCGCGCCAAGCCGGGCAGCTCGAGCTCCTTCTTCCTCTGACTCAGGCTTACGGCGTGACGGGCCTGGAACGCACGGAAGAAGCGCTTTCTTTTCTTGCGGGAAAATCCGCGCTCGATTTTGGCCAGGCCACGGGCCTTGCCTTCGAAGGCATGAATTTCGCGGCACCGCTCGGACGGCCGGAGATCGAACGGCTTTACACGCAGGCGCTCAAATCCGAGATGCGGCTGACGGGAATCGATTTCGATGCTTTGGCGCCGGAATCCTTCGCTCAAATCCGCGCCGCCGCGGTCACGGAAAAAACGCGTCGTCTGACCGAAGGCCTGGCGCTCGTGTCGGTGCACCGCGCGCAGGAGCATCTGGACGAAGACAACGGCGTGCGCACCAGCTTCAAAGGCCTGGCCTGGCGGAGCCTAGGACGCGCCGCCCAGCTCAGCGGTTCCGCGGCCACGCGCGGCCTGAAACTCCAGGCGCATTACCGCGTGAACGACCGCCGCGACCGCGCGCCCTTGCGCGGGGTGACGCTGCCCGGGCTGCTCCAGCGCCTCCAAGCCAGCGCGGGATCTTCCGCGCTCTGGTACCAGGACAAAGTCCGGCGGCTTTCCGGGTCCGAAGGGCGGCAGATCGAATTTGCCCGCAAGTTGAACGATGGCACGAACGCGGAGCGCAAAGCCGCCAAGCTTTACGCCGTGGAAGGCTGGAACATCTATCAGCGCAAGGCCGGATCCGCGGAGATCGACGCGGCCGAGCTCGGAGACGTGCGCGCCGAAGTCCTGCCCGCGAGCCGCGACCCTTATCTCGGGCGCCTGGTGCGGGAATTCGGATTTCCGGACATCCCGCTGCTCACGTTCGTTCTGGACCAGAAAAGCGTCGACTACCTGCGCCGCATCGGATTTTTCAGCGAGACCGGCCAGGCCAATGCCACGCGCCCGGAAGAAACGCCCGCGGACGCGGCCGCGCAGCCGTTCGGCGTGGAAGGCGAAAACGGGCGGCATCTTTTCGCGGACACGGGCTACTTCATCCGGCAGCAGGGATATAAGGAAGAGGCGATCGAACACGAGACCACGCACTTGCTCGACCTCGGGCAAATCCTGCGCGCGGGCGAGGGCCTGCCCAAGCGCATGCGCGACCTGCATAAAGTCCTGCTCGAAGAGAACGAAGCCTACCTCGTCCAGGTGCTGCTCAACAAAGTCCAGCAGAACGGGCGGCTTTACGACCACGACAGCACGGAGAACGGCCCGTTGTTTTCGTACGCCATGGATATTTTCCGCAAGTGGGAAAACGACATCAAGGCGGACGTCTGGAGAAAACTCTACGTGCAGGCCGCGTTCCAAACCCAGGATCTTTCACCCGAACAGGAAGAGCAGGCGGACAAGGCGGCCGCGGAATATTTGAAGCGGCTGAAAAATCCGGACCTCGCGCCGCCCGCGGGACGCGGGCCGGATTTAAAAGAGCTGGACCGACGCGCTGAAAAAGAAGCGCGGCCTCAAATCGAAGCCGCGGGCATCGAGGCCCTGAAGGAAAAGACGCTGCTGCAGATGCGGCAGATGCGCAACGCCATGCGCGTCCTGTCGCGCGCGCTCACGCCGGCGCAGGTGCTTTTCGTGGCGCGCATGGCCAAACGTATCGAAGACCTCACGGATTATCTCGGGCTCGAAGAAGACGATCTGCGGGCGCTGGGACAAAGTCTCGAACCGGTACGCCTTCAGTTTCAGGCGGACGTGGGCATTCCGGCGGCAGGGAAAACCTCGCGTTACGACGCCTTCGAAGAGGAGACGCGGAGTTACGTCCGGCAGCTGGAGCGCGATCCCCGGCATGATGCGGACGGCCGCGAGCTCCACGGTTTTGTGCAGCGGCTCGAACAAATCGCGCCCGGCGCTTCGCCGCTCGAAGTTGCTTACAAGAAACGTTCGTTCCAGCCGGTTTTCGACAAGATTATCGAAGCCGCTTTGAAACCCGCGCCGCCGTCGACAGGCGCGGGCAAGCCGCCGGTCCCGGAAGAAGAAGAGTTCGAGCGGCGCCTCGATCTCGTGGCCCGTTACCTCAAGACCGCGGACCGCGAAGTCGCCATTCTCGCCATGATCGCGCTTTTCGAAGCCGGGCGGGAAAATCCGCGCGTGCATGAGTACAACTTGAAACATCTGGGCCTGGCGGAAAAAGCGAAACTCGGCGACGTGCTGGCCGACAGCCTGAAGCTGCACGAAGCCTTGAGCGGCCTTCTGGGCGAGGCCTTGCAGGACCGCCGTTACCTTCGCGAAGCCATCCGGCGCCTTCCGGACGAAGGCCAGCAGCGCCTCGGGCAAATCCTCACGGAAGCGCAGGGTTCGAAAGCGCTGCACACGCTGTTGGGACCGAACGGGCGCTATGTGGTCGAGCTGGAGCAAAAGCCCACGGCGGAAGAATTACAGCAGATGGAAAAATTGCCGTACGAATTCAACCTCACGGTTTTCGCGGACCGGGCGACCGGTCTTCCGCGCTACATGGTCACGATCGGTGTTTACAACCAGCATGTGGAAACTTACGGCCGAGACAATTTGGATAGTTTCTATCACATTCATCCCACGCGCGAGTTGTCGCCGGAGGAGCAGGCTTATTTGAAAAACAAGCTTCGTGACCCCGGGGCCTTGAAGCGGGAAATCGAGCGCGGAGGCTTCAGCGTGATTCCTTCAGGCCTGGTGGGCGACCGCGTGCGCGACTATGACGGCGCGTACCAGCTCAAACCCGGCGGCTACGGCCACATTGCGACCGGGCTGGGCGTCACGCGTTACCAGCTCATCGCCCGCGAAGATCCGCGTTATCAGACACGCGACGCCTTGCGAGGCAGCCTGAAACAAATCGCGTGGGAGGGTCATTGGGCCGCGCGCGACGGCAAGGCGTTCACCGCGATCGCCGAAGAAGGCGGCGTCATCCTGCTCATCGAATTCCAGCCCCGCGGCGGAAATGCCGCGCAGTTCATCCGTTTTACGCCAGACGCGGTACCCGCGGTCAGGCCCGCGGTTCCGCCCGCGCCGGAAACGCGCAACGAGCTGCGCGAAGCGCCGGAAAATTACCACAAGAGAACGGTATTTGCCGACGACGCCGCGCAGCTCGCGGCGCGTGAAGTCGGAAGCGCTGTCGCGGACGCTTTTCTCGGAGACCTCGGCCTTGCCCCGCGCAAGCCCGCGCCGGAAGCCGCGAAGCTGGCGGATTCGCTGAACGTCCTTTACGAAAGAGGCATTGATGCGGAAGAGGCCGCGGATGCCCTGCGCTCGGTGATCTTGGACCAGGTCGAGGCCGCGCTCGCGGCGCGGCGCCAGGCGTTTCACGACGAAGGTGTTTCCGCCCAGATCCTGGAAACCGCGGTCAATCTGATCCAAGGCAGGGATTTGCATTTGCTCTCCAGCGGGGAAGTGCGTGAGGCGTTTCTCGAAGCTGCGCGGCTTATTTCCGACATGCCTACCGCGGGCTACAAAGTCAGCGAATGGGCGCAGAGCATTCGCCATCTCATCCTGCTCACGCCGAAATCCGCGGGGGCGACGGGCCAGGAAGGCCTGACCGACGAAAAAGTCCGTGCGGCGCGTGCGCTTGCGGACAGCATCAAAAACATTTCCGGCCGCGCGATCGTGGAATACCGTCTTTCGCGCAGGCTGCAGGACGCGCGCGACCGCTGGGCGCTTGCCGCGGAGCTTCTGGAATCCGTGCGCAATGCCGTGGCGCTCAATCCTAACCTGCAGGTGCGGCTTGTCGCTTCTTCGCGCACCGAGGAACGCAGGCTGCGCCGCGCGCTCGGGCGCATCACCCGCAAATACCATCAGGAGCTGGTCTCGGCCGGCCGTATCGTGATTGTGAATGCCTCAGCACTGCCGCAGTTCGACACCGCGCCGAATCTGGTCATTGCCGACGATGCCGGCACTTTGCCGCAGGTTTCCGGGCGCCGGGGTTTTGATTCGCTGAACTATGCGGACGGAAACCTCGTCTATTACGCGGGCGCGGAAAAAGTCACGCCCTCAGAAATTTTTCTCGCGGCCGCGGCCTCGCTTTCGAAAGACACACTGCAAGCTCTTGTCGCCTACGACAACGGCCTCGTGCGCGTGCGTTCCCAAGGCGCGCTCAGTCCTTTCGCGGTCGTGGCGCAAATCATGGAACAGGAAGTTCGCGAAAAACTTGCGGTGCAATCCGCCGCTTAATCCTTCGCTTTTCACCTCAAACTGCCGATGCCTTCTCTTATGAAAGAGCCTGAACCGAAACTAAAACCCAAATGGCGGGTCGTCAATCAAAGGACGGCGGAAGTCATCCTGCCTTTTCTCGAGATCGCGGACCATTTTTGGACCCGCTTCAAAGGCCTTCAGGGGAGAGCGGATCTCGAGCCCGGCCACGGCCTTTTGCTGGTGCCCTGTTCTTCCGTGCATACCTTTATGATGCGCTTTCCGATCGACCTGATCCTGCTCGACAGGACCGGCAAGGTCCTGGGCGTGAAATCCACAGTCCGTCCCTGGCGCATGGTAGCCCCGGTTTCTCAAACCTATGCCATAATTGAAGTTAAAGGGGGAAGCGCGCTTGCGGTGTCCCCCGGGGACTTGCTTCGCCTCGAAAGAGTCCAGGGACAGGAGCTTCCCGCCTCCCTGGGTTTTTTATTAAAACCTTAAACCCCCCGCAAGGCCTGTGGTATAATCCAATCCTTCTTTATCCGTATTGATGCCAATGCTTTGGAAGAATCTTCCTGCGGTAAATCCCGTTGAGGAATCAGGAGCTGCAATGCCGGTAATGCCTATTCAGAGTTCCATCGGAAAAAAAGCGGTCATGGCCTTGTCGGGACTGGTCCTGTTTGGGTTTATCGTGGCTCATTTGCTGGGGAACCTTAGTATTTATGCCGGGCCGGACGGGATCAACGCTTATGCGGTTCACCTCCGCGAACTGGGGCCGCTCCTCTGGATCGCGCGCCTGGTTCTGATCACCGCGCTCCTCCTTCATGTCGGCACCGCGATTTGCCTGACCCGGGAGAACCGCGCGGCACGTCCCGTGCCTTACGTTTATAAGAGCAGCATCCAGGCGACTTACGCGGCGCGAACCATGATGGTCTCGGGGCTCATCGTTCTGGCCTTTGTGATTTACCATCTGCTGCATTTCACATTCGGCGTCACGCACCCGCAGCTGGCGCATCTGGAAGACGCCAAGGGGCGTCATGACGTTTACACCATGGTCGTCAAAAGTTTCCAGAATCCGGTCGTGGCGCTCTCGTACGTCGTGGCGCAGGTTCTTCTGGCCATGCACCTGAGCCACGGGATTTACAGCCTGTTCCAGTCGCTCGGGCTTCGCCATGAAAAATGTTTTCCCATGCTGAAGAAAGCGGCGTTTGCCGTGGCCTGGACGATTTTCGCGGGCTACATCTCGATTCCGCTGAGCGCTCTCTTCGGTATCCTGAAAGCCGGAGGCGCGGTATGACGCTCGACGGCAGAGTTCCCGAGGGACCGCTTCACGAAAAATGGGATCGGCACAAGATGGCCATGAAGCTGGTCAATCCGGCCAACAAGCGCAAGTACAAGGTGCTGGTCGTGGGCACGGGCCTCGCCGGCGCTTCCGCCGCGGCCTCGATGGCCGAACTCGGCTATCAGGTCGAGAGCTTCTGCTTCCAGGACAGTCCGCGGCGCGCGCACAGCATCGCGGCGCAGGGCGGCATCAACGCGGCGAAGAATTATCCTAACGACGGCGATTCGATCGAGCGCCTTTTCTACGATACAGTGAAGGGCGGCGACTTCCGCTCGCGCGAAGCCAACGTTTACCGCCTCGCGCAGGTGAGCGTGAACATCATCGACCAATGCGTGGCCCAGGGCGTTCCGTTTGCCCGCGAGTACAGCGGCTACCTGACCAACCGTTCGTTCGGCGGCGCGCAGGTTTCCCGCACGTTTTACGCGCGCGGCCAGACAGGCCAGCAGCTCCTTCTCGGCGCTTACCAGGCGCTCGAGCGCCAGATCGGCCTCGGTAAAGTAAAGATGCATCCGCGCACGGAAATGCTCGACCTTGTCGTCGTGGACGGCCATGCGAAAGGCATCGTGACGCGCTGCCTGATCACAGGCAAAATCGAAAGCTGGGCCGGCGATGCGGTCGTGCTTGCGACCGGCGGCTATGGCAATGTGTTTTACCTTTCGACGAACGCCAAGGGCTGCAACGTGACCGCGATCCACCGCGCATACAAAAAGGGCGCTTTCATGGCGAACCCCTGCTACACGCAGATCCACCCGACCTGCATTCCGGTGAGCGGCGACTATCAGTCGAAACTCACGCTGATGTCGGAATCGCTGCGCAACGACGGCCGCGTGTGGGTGCCGAAGAAAAAAGGCGATAACCGTCCGCCGCACCAGATTCCGGAAGACGAGCGCGATTATTTTCTGGAGCGCAAGTATCCCAGCTTCGGCAATCTCGCGCCGCGCGACATTTCTTCGCGCAGCTGCAAGGAAGCCTGCGACGACGGCCGCGGCGTGGGCCCGGGCGGCCAGGGCGTGTACCTTGATTTCGCGGATGCCATCAAGCGGCTCGGCATGCCGGTGATTAAGGAACGTTACGGCAACTTGCTGCACATGTACGAGAAGATCACGGGCGAGAATCCGTACGAGCGCCCGATGCGCATTTATCCCGCGATCCATTACACGATGGGCGGGCTCTGGGTCGATTACAACCTGATGAGCAACCTGCCGGGCCTTTTCGTGGTGGGCGAAGCGAATTTTTCCGATCACGGCGCGAACCGCTTGGGTGCTTCGGCGCTGATGCAGGGCCTGGCCGACGGCTATTTTGTGCTGCCTTACACGATCGCGGATTATCTGGCGCGCGTGAAGCCGGGTTCGGCGAAGGTGGATCAGGCGGAATTCAAAAAAGCCGCGGACGGCGCCGCCGAGCTGACGAAAAAACTATTGTCCATCAACGGCAAGCGCACGGTCGACGAAATCCACCGCGAGCTGGGCAAACTGCTCTGGGACAAATGCGGCATGGCGCGCACCGAAGCCAGCCTGAAAGAGGCGCTTCAGATCATCCCGAAAATCCGCGAAGAGTTCTGGAAAAACGTGAAGGTGACCGGCAAAGGCGAAGAGCTCAACCAGTCTCTCGAAAAGGCGGGCCGCGTCGCCGACTTCCTGGAGTTTGCCGAACTGCTCTGTCTCGATGCGCTGACGCGCAACGAATCCTGCGGCGGGCATTTCCGCGTGGAATACCAGACCGAAGAGGGCGAAGCCAAGCGCGACGACGCGAATTACTGCCATGTCTCCGCGTGGGAATTCAAAGGTGTGGACCAGAAGCCGGTCCTGCACAAAGAGAAGCTGGAATACGAGCACATCCACCTGGCTCAAAGGAGTTATAAATAATGAACCTCAAGCTGCATGTGTGGCGCCAGGCCGGCCGCGACGACAAGGGCAAGATGGTCACGTACGAGCTGAAAGACATCAACGACCACATGTCTTTTCTCGAGATGCTCGACATCCTGAACGAGCAGCTCACGAAAAAAGGCGAAGACCCGGTGGCATTCGACCACGACTGCCGCGAAGGCATCTGCGGCATGTGCTCGCTCACGATCGACGGCGTCCCGCACGGTCCCGAGCGCGGCACCACGGTTTGCCAGCTCCACATGAGACATTTCAAGGATGGCGACGAGATCACGATCGAGCCGTGGCGCGCGGCCGCATTTCCGGTCGTAAAGGACCTGGTCGTGGACCGCAGCCCGTTCGACCGCATCATCCAGGCCGGCGGCTTCGTTTCCGCGAACACGGGCGGCACGCCGGACGCGAACGCCATGCTGGTTCCAAAAAAAGATTCCGACGAAGCCATGGATGCGGCCCAGTGCATCGGCTGCGGCGCCTGCGTGGCGGCCTGCCCGAATGCGTCGGCCATGCTGTTTGTCGCGGCCAAGGTCTCGCATCTGGGGCTCCTGCCGCAGGGCCAGCCCGAGCGCGCGGACCGCGCCAAAAAAATGGTCGAGAAGATGGACGAGGAAGGCTTCGGCAACTGCACGAACTTTTTCGAATGCCAGGCCGCTTGCCCGAAGGAAATCAGCGTGAAGTTCATCGCGCGCATGAACCGGGATTATCTCAAGGCGTCCGCCCAGTCATGAAGATCTGCTGTCTCGATCTGGAAGGCGTGCTCGTTCCGGAAATCTGGATCCGCGTGGCGGAGAAGACCCGGATCAAGGAACTGCGCATCACGACGCGCGACTGGCCGGATTACGACAAGCTGATGAAGTACCGGATCGGCATCCTGAAGGAGCGGGGCATCCGGCTGAAAGACATCCAGAAGGTGATCGCGGGCATCGGCCCTTTGCCCGGCGCCAAGAAGTTCCTGGACGCCCTGCGCGCCCAGCGGGAAGTGATCATCCTGTCGGACACGTTTTACGAATTCGCGGCGCCGCTCATGCGGCAGCTCGATATGCCGACGCTCTTTTGCAATTATCTGTCGGTGGACAAGAAAGGCTTTATCAAGGATTACCACCTGCGCATCCGCAACGGCAAGGAAAAGGCCGTGAAGGCGCTCAGGAAGCTCAATTTTTACATCAAGGCGGCAGGGGACTCGTACAACGATCTGACGATGCTCCGCGCCGCGAACCAGGGGATTTTGTTTAACCCGCCGGAATCCATCCGGAAAGAATGCCCGCAGTTCCGCGTGGCGACAAAGCACGCGGAACTTTTGAAGCTGTTGCTGGCTTAGTTTTCCCGGGGACATGTCTTTAGACGTGTTCCCGGTACCGATATCAAAATCTGCAAAGGAGGTCCGTCATGGCAAAAGAAGGAGCGCGCAGTAACGTGCATCTCAAGAGCCCGGAAAGCGGTTTCATGTACACCGTTTCGAAGAACAAACGGAACAATCCGGAACGCCTTGAGCTCCGCAAGTACGACCCGATCGTGCGCAAGCACGTCGTGTTCAAAGAAAAGAAGTAATTCACGCCGGCATGGACGGGGACAGGACTTTAGTCCTGTCCCCAAAGGTGTGAATGCATGAGGCCCGTTGAAAGCATGGCAGCCTTTGCCGGCAAAACGGCCTTTCCTGCTAAGCGAAGGAGCATTATGATCGACCCCGATTTCCTGAAAATCCTGGCCTGCCCCGAAACCAAGCAGCCCCTCAGCCTGGCCGACGACGCGACCGTCGCCGCGCTCAATGCGAAGATCCAGTCCGGCGCGCTCCAGAACCGCGCGGGGCAGAACGTTTCCGAAAAAGTCGACGCCGCCCTCGTCCGCGAAGACCGCAAATACCTGTATCCTGTGCGGGAAGACATCCCGATCATGCTGATCGACGAGGCCATCTCCCTCGACCTGCTGCGCTGAGCGCCGCGGTAAATTCTCAAAAAAGCCATCTCTCGCATTGACGCGGCCTGGTAATTTTGAGAAAATCCGTTCGCCTGACCGACTTTCCTGGCCTTATACATCCGGGGTTTTCCCCGATATCCAAGCACATCACTCGCCCGGCATCCGGGTCTTATATCGTTATCCGATCAGGAGGAACCATGAAAACAGGTGCAACCGTGGAAGCCGCAAAAGAAGCCACCATTAAAAATTTCATTAAGACCCATTTCAAGCATTTCAACGCGGCCGTCGTCGTCGACGCGGCGGAAGCTTACGTCAATCACTTGAACGCGGGCAACAAGATGATGGTCACGCTCGCCGGCGCCATGAGCACGGCCGAACTCGGCAAGACGCTTGCCGAGATGATCCGCCAGGATAAGGTCCACGCGATCACCTGCACCGGCGCCAATCTCGAGGAAGACATCTTCAACCTTGTCGCCCACTCGAAATACGAACGCGTCCCGCATTACCGCCACCTGAGTTCGCAGGAAGAGCAGGAGCTCCACGACCGCGGTATGAACCGCGTCACGGACACCTGCATTCCCGAAGAAGAGGCGATGCGCAAGATCGAAGGCGCCGTTCTCAAGTACTGGCAGAAGGCGGAACGGGAAGGCAAACGTTATTTCCCGTACGAATTCATGTACCAGATCCTTCTCTCGGGCGAACTCAAGAACGATTATGAGATCGACCCGAAAGATTCCTGGATGCTCGCGGCCGCGGAGAAAAATCTTCCGATCTGGACGCCGGGCTGGGAAGACGCGACGCTGGGCAACATGTTCGTATCGCAGGTCCGCAAGGGCGCCCTCAAGAGCCTGGGCGTCGTGAAAACGGGCCTTGAAGCCATGGACAAGCTGATCGACTGGTATCTCGCGAACACCGCGACGCAGTCGATCGGCTTCTTCCAGATCGGCGGCGGCATTGCCGGCGATTTCCCGATCTGCGTCGTGCCTCTCATCCAGCAGGACCTCGAGACCAAGGCGCGCCTTTGGGGTTATTTCTGCCAGATCTCCGACAGCACGACGTCGTATGGCTCCTACAGCGGCGCCGTCCCGAACGAAAAGATCACGTGGGGCAAGCTCGACAGCACCACGCCGCGTTTTGTCATCGAGTCGGACGCGTCCATCGTCGCGCCGCTCATGTTCGCGTACGTTCTGGAAATGTAAGAAGCGTTACCCAACAGGTATGAAAATAAAAACGGCTTCCTCAAAAGGGAAGCCGTTTTTGTTTGGGGGAGACGTCAAAGGCTCGCACGTTTACCATGGGCCTCATGCATCGGCGTCTAGGGGACAGGTCTAAAGACCCGTCCCCGTGCATACTAGAGCTTTTTGGCCATGGCCTCGGCAAAGTAAGTGAAGATGATGTCCGCGCCCGCGCGCTTGATCGACAGCAGCGTTTCTTCCATGGCTTTTTCTCCGTCCGCCCAGCCTTTTTCCGCCGCGGCCTTGATCATGGCGTATTCGCCGCTCACCTGATACGCCGCGACCGGGACCTTCGCCGTCTCTTTCACCTTCGCGATCACGTCCAGGTAGGCAAGGGCAGG
>DATJFP010000065.1 GCA_035495615.1 Verrucomicrobiia bacterium
TAATTCGACTTCCACTTCTAGCCTTTTTGTTGCAACGGAGGTTTCTTTACACTGCGCATAGCAGGAATCGAACCTGCATGACACCGCAACTGTGAAACCATTTTATCCCCAAAGCCCTTGCCTGTCAAAGAAGCGACACCGCTCTCGGTGTCATTTTGGTGACACAACTACCCGGAAAGTAGCGGTTTGCGTGAGTGGCTCAATTGGATAGAGCCTATGACGAAAAAAGGCGTAAGCCGCTGTGGGTCGTCAGCTTACGCCTTAGAAGAAGAGCGCGCCCGCCAGGAGTCGAACCTGGAACCTTCTGATCCGTAGTCAGATGCTCTATCCAATTGAGCTACGGGCGCATGAAATCAAACGAAAATGGCTTCGAGGGATTATGTGGGGCCCTTCGATAAGAGGGGGAAAGTATATCTAAAAATGGGGGGTGCTGTATAGAGGGAAATAAGCGATCCGCTAGGGCTGGGCTTCCCTTCGCCCCGGGCGAAGGGGCATGCCGGAGCGGGCCGGCCGCGTACTGAGACGCGCTTCTTCTTACGTTTTCAAAAATCCATTAATTTTTTCCAGGAGTTCCGCGAAGTGGAAAGGCTTGATCAGATAATCGGAAGCTCGGATGGACTGCATGTGGCGGGGCGTCAACATCTGGGGACTTGCCGTCATAAAAACAACGGGAACGCTTTCCAGTTCCGGCTTGCCTCGGATCCACCTGCATAAATCCGCGCCGCTTTCCCCCGCGATCACATAATCCAAAAGGAAAAAATCGGGCTTGTGCTGGTCGATAAGGCCGAGCGCTTCATGGTACCGGTAGGCGCTGACCACCTTGTACCCGACTTTGATGAGCTGCACGGAAAGGATCTTGATCAGGTCTTCTTCGTCATCCACGATAAAAAGCGTTTTCACGGCGCCTCCGCAGGCCGGTGCCGGAGCGTTCCGGCACTCATCTTAATGATAACAGCTTTTAACAGGAATTGCCTCCCCGCGGCTTACAGGACGCGGCCTTCCAGCAGGCCTTTGCCGACGGGATGGATGCCCCGCAGCCGGATATAGGGCAGTTTTTTCCAAAGGGCGGCAATGAGAAGTTCCTTGGCACGGAAAGCATCGTCCAGAAAAAAAGGCGTTCCGCTTTTGAGAAAAGGCCGGATTTGCGGCAGAGTTCCGTACCGGCTTGGCGTTTCCCTGTCAAAGGGGCCGTCGATCAAGACAAAGTCCGCCTTGCGGCCGCCGAAAAATGTGCCGATGTCTTTCATTTCATAGCACCGGATGGTGTGGCCGTTGATCTCTTGCGCGCCAAGCGGCGCGACAAACACGCCGGCCATGTTGTCCAGTCCTGCTTTCTTCAGCAGCCCGCGCGTGATTTCCGCGTAGCCGTCGTCCTGATCGACCGATAGCACCCTTCTCTCTCCGCTGGGACCGTGGAGCTCTTGCATAAAGCGCGCGAGGCAGACTGTGCTGATGCCGCTGCCGAACTCGAAGATCAATTGTGGCGCGAAAGATTTGATTTGGGCCTCGAGAAAATCAAGGGTGGGAACCGTCAAGCTCGTGTTTCCGACTTCCACATCTCTGAAAAATTCCGACAAAAAAGGATTCCGGATCGAGGCCCCGGAAGAAATGCATTCCTGGAGAGGCGGCGTCAGCGCTATCCATTTGCCGACTCGATCCAAGAGCCGGACCGCCGTCACGGGCCAGGGACGCTGACCGTAAATCCGGCGGAGCACGCCGATGCCGAAACGCACGGCCATTGCGCGCTTGCCTTTGTATTTTTTCGGTTGGGTGGATCGATCGGCGCTGGATGACATGGGTAATGGAAGAAAGTATAACGCAAAAAGTTCGCGCGGCACAGAAAGACCGCGCTTGCTTCACGTCTAAGGCCTAGTGTATTTGCCGGTACGGAAATTCTCTTTGACCTGACATCCGGCTTTTTTGTTTTTGTTTAAACTGCGGTCAAAAAGGAGGTGCGCGATGAGCGACCCTAAACGTTTCGGTGCGGAGTTCGAAGATACGGAAGTGCCGGATTGGGATGTGCGGCCTGAAGACAGCCGCGAGACCCGCGAAGAAGAATTTCGCAGCATGGGTTATGCGGAAACCGTTTCGATCGAAGCTTCCGAGATCGAAGAGGATACTTCCCTCATGGCGGGCATGTGCCGCGGAAGAAAGATTGCCTAATTTCTATCGTTCATAATGAAATCCCGCCGGTTCTCCGGCGGGATTTTCGGAAACCTTCCTCTTTACCCGCCCGCTAGGCGAAGGTCTTGGCTGCCGCCTCGGCAACAGCGGCGTCGTTTTCGACGGTGCTTCCGGAAACGCCGACCCCGCCGATCACCTGCCCTTCCTTATTCTTGATGGGAACGCCGCCCGGAAAGCTGATCAGCCCCTGGTTCGAGTGTTCGATCCCGTAAAGGGAACCGCCCGGCTGGGAAAGCTTGCCGATCGCACCCGTGGGCATGTCAAAAAAGCGCGCGGTCTTTGCCTTTTTGATGGAGATGTCGATGGAGCCTAGCCAGGCCCCATCCATGCGGGCAAAGGCCTTGAGGTTGGCACCGGCATCCACGAGCGCGATGTTCATTTTCACGCCGAGTTCCTTGGATTTGTTGACGGCGGCGGTGACGGCCGCGCGCGCCTGTTCGAGAGAGATATCGTTCTGGAGTTCCGTGGATGTTTGCATGGGGTCTCCTGCGAAAATGCGGTTGGTGAAAGGGGGTAAGAGTCGCAAAGTTTGGGATTTGTCTACTTCGCCCGAACGGAGCCGCTTCAAACCCCTTGGGTTGGAAAATGGCGGAGAGGGGGGGATTTGAACCCCCGGTGGCGGGTTAACGCCACAGCGGTTTAGCAAACCGCCGCACTAAGCCGGGCTATGCGACCTCTCCATAAGCCATCAAAGGATTTCAAAATAATTTCGGAGGAGGTAGGATTCGAACCTACGAGAGCCTTGCGACCCTAACGGTTTTCAAGACCGCCGCATTCGACCACTCTGCCACTCCTCCCAAAACGCAGATGTGCGGGGCCGAGTTCCAGAGGCTCCAACCGGAATTGCAAGCCGGTTATTATATGCCGATTTCAAAAAACCGGCATGATTTATTTGGGCGGCTCGAGATACGGCTTCAGGGCCTTGGGAAATTCGATCTTGCCTTCCGCCGTTTGAAAGTTTTCGATGATACAAAGCACCGTACGCGCCAGAGCAACGCCTGAGCCGTTCAGCGTGTGGACGAATTCCAGCTTGTTTGTGGCCTCGCGGCGGAAGCGGATATTGGCCCTTCTCGCCTGGAAATCCCCGAAAGTGCTGCAGCTCGAGACCTCGAACCATTTTTCCGTGCCGGGCGCCCACACTTCGAGATCGTAGCATTTCGCGGCCGCGAAGCTCATGTCCCCGCTTCCGAGAAGGACGACGCGGTAAGGAAGCTCGAGGGCCTGCAGCACGGCTTCTGCGCAGCCCGTGAGCGACTCCAGTTCGTCCATCGAAGATTCCGGCTTCACGAACTTCACCATCTCGATCTTGTCGAACTGATGCACGCGCATGAGACCCTGCGTGTCTTTTCCGTAGGAACCGGCCTCGCGGCGAAAGCACGGCGAATACGCGGTGTAATAAACCGGAAGATCTTTTTCCTGAAGAACATCGTCGCGGTGGATGTTCGTCACCGGCACCTCGGCCGTAGGGATCAGAAAAAAGTCCTCCTCTTTCAGGCGGTACATGTCCTCTTCCATTTTGGGAAGCTGTCCCGTGCCGGTCATCGACGCACGATTCACAAGCGCCGGCGGCCACACCTCGGTGAATTTGTGCTTGGAGACATGCAAATCGATCATGAAATTAATGAGTGCGCGCTCCAGCCTTGCGCCCAGCCCGCGGTAAACCGGAAATCCGGATCCGGTCAGTTTTGCTCCCCAGGCCATGGAAAACAAGGCATTGCGCTCGGCGCCAAGCTCTAAGTGATTGGCGGGCTTGAAGTTGAACTTCCTCGGCTCACCCCAGGTTCGCACGATCTTATTCCCCTCGGCCCCACGGGCAATGGGAACCGATTCATGAGGAACATTTGGGATCATGAGTTCAAATCCGGCTATCTTTTGAGAAACATCCCCCACTTTATCGTCTAAATCTTTGATTTTTTGGGAAACCTCCTTCATGGAGGCGATAACCTGGTCGGCGGGCTGTCCGGACTTCTTAAGGCGGGCGATTTCATCGTTCACCTGGTTGCGTTTGGCCTTGAGCTGGTCGGCCTCATGAAGATAGCCGCGTCTTTCCTGATCCAGACGCAGCAATCCGTCGAGATCCAATGTGACGTTCTTGGCTTTAAGGCCTTCGCGAACTTTGTCCGAATTTTCACGAATCCATTTGAGATCGAGCACAACCAACTCCTTTAAAAAACAGGGACTGTCCTTGGAAAATACTCTCCGGGGAATTAGAGACCGCGGTTGCAGCTCCGGTTATTTTTCATCCGCTTCGGGAAGTTCGAGCTGGGCGCCTTCGGCATCGTCTTTTTCCACGACGCGCGCGGCCGCGGCAACTTTGTGCCCGTCTTTCAAACGGATGAGCCGCACGCCCTGCGCGTTGCGCCCGGAAATGCGGATCTGATCCACCGGGCTGCGAACCACCATCCCGCCGGTCGTCACGACGATGACTTCGTCCTGTTCCTGAACGGCCAGCAGGCAGACGACCTTGCCATTCTTGGGTGTGACTTTGACGTTGATGACGCCTTTGCCGCCGCGGGACTGCAGGCGGTAATCTTTGAATTTGGATTTTTTGCCGAAACCGAGCTCGGTCACACTGAGCGCGGTGGCGTTCGGGTCCACGACTTCCACGGCAATGACGCGGTCGCCCTTGTCGAGATTCATGCCGCGCACGCCGCTCGCGGTGCGCCCCATGTCACGGACATCTTTCTCCGAAAACCGGATGGCTTTGCCGTCACGGCTTGCGATGAAGATCTCGTCTTTCTTTGAAACGAGCGCGCATCCGACCAGTTCGTCTTTGTCGCGCAGATTGATCGCGGTAATGCCGTTGGCGCGCGGGCGAGAATAGTGAATCAGGTTCGTCCGTTTGATCACGCCGTTTTTAGTCACCATGACAATCGAGCGCTTGTCGTCGAACTCCTTCATGTGAAGGAAGCTCGTGATGCTCTCTCCCGGGCGGAGCGAAAGCAGGTTCACGATCGCCTTGCCCTTGGCCTGACGGGATGCCTGCGGCAGCTCATAGGCCTTGCGCCAGTAGCAACGGCCCGTGTTGGTGAAGAACATGATGGTCTCGTGCGTCGAGGCCAGGAACATGTGCTGGATGAAATCTTCGTCGTCGCGAAGCCCCGAGCCCGTGACACCGGACCCGCCGCGGCGTTGGCGCCGGTACATGGAAACAGGGATGCGCTTGATGTAGCCCGCGAAAGACATCGTCACTACGACGTCCTCTTCGGCGATCAAATCCTCGATGTCGATGTCTTCTTCGGCGGCCACGATCTGAGTGCGGCGTTCGTCGCCGTATTTCTCGATGAGCGCTTCCGATTCCTTCTTGATGACGCCGAGCATTTTGGTGCGGCTTTTCAGGATGGAGCGCAGCTCTTCGATGAGCTTGATGAGGCCGAGGTATTCCTCGTCGATCTTCTCGCGCTCGAGCGCGGTCAGGCGCTGCAGCTGCATTTCGAGAATGGCCTTGGCCTGCGGCTCGGTCAGCTTCAGCTGGGCAAGCAGCGACTTCTTGGCTTCTTCCGGATTTTTCGAAGAGCGGATGATCTTGATGACCTTGTCGAGGTTCGCGATCGCGATTTTCAGGCCTTCCAGGATGTGCGCGCGCCGCTCGGCCTTTTCGAGGTCGAATTTCGTCCTGCGCGTGATGACTTCGATCCGGAAATTAATGAACTGCTCGATGACCTGCTTCACGTTCATGACACGCGGCTGTCCGTCGACCAGCGCCAGCATGATGACGCCGAAAGTTTCCTGCATCTGCGTGTGCTTGTAGAGCTGGTTCAGGATGACCTGAGCGATCGCATCCTTCTTTAATTCGATCATAAGCCGCATGCCGTCGCGGTCCGACTCGTCGCGGATGTCGGAAATGCCCTCGATCTTCTTGTTCTCGACGAGCGAAACGATCGATTCGATGAGGTTCGTCTTGTTCACCATGTACGGAATTTCGGTGATGATGATGGCATCCTTTTTCGGGCCGGTTTCGATGGCCGCCTTGGCACGCACCACGATCCTGCCGCGTCCGGTTTCCTGGTATTTCTTGATGCCGTCGCGGCCCATGATGATGCCGCCGGTGGGAAAATCAGGGCCCTTGATGAGCTTTCCCAGTTCCTTGATGGTCACGGCGGGATTTTCGATGACGGCAATGATGCCCTGCACGACTTCCTTGAGGTTGTGCGGCGGAATGTTCGTGGCCATGCCGACGGCGATGCCGCTCGAGCCGTTGATAAGCAAATTCGGGATGGCCGACGGCAGGACAACCGGCTCTTTTAGCGATTCGTCGAAGTTCGGGACGAAGTTGACGGTTTCCTTTTCAATGTCTTCGAGGAGTTCGCGGCTGACGGCCTCGAGGCGCGCTTCCGTGTAACGCATGGCGGCCGCGTTGTCGCCGTCGATCGAGCCGAAATTCCCCTGGCCGTCAACAAGCGGATAGCGGAGCGAAAAGTCCTGCACCATGCGGACCAAACTGTCATAGACCGAGGTGTCGCCGTGCGGGTGGTATTTACCGAGCACTTCACCGACGATACGCGCGGACTTGCGGTAGGGTTTGTTGTGCACGATGCCGAGGTCGTTCATCGCGTACAGGATGCGGCGGTGCACCGGCTTCAGGCCGTCGCGCACGTCGGGCAGAGCGCGGCCCACGATGACGGACATCGCGTAGTCGATGTACGAATCCCGCATTTCGTCTTCGATCGGAACCGGGATGATTTTTTCGTTCATCGCATAGAGATTTTTTTCGTCAGCCATAATCCTCTGCCTTTTGTAGTTTTGCGGGATCGCCGCTATTAAATGTCGAGGTTCCGGACGGCCCGGGCATGCCGCTGGATGAATTCGCGGCGGTCTTCGACCTGGTCACCCATGAGGACCGTGAAGATTTCTTCGGCTTGCACCGCGTCGTCCAAGGTGACGCGAAGCACCGTGCGCGTTCCCGGATCCATGGTGGTTTCCCACAGCTGGGTCGGGTTCATTTCGCCCAAGCCTTTGTAGCGCTGCATTGTCATGCCTTCTTTGCCGTGCTCCTTGATCCAGCGCAGCGAGTCGGCAAGCGACTTCACGGTCACCTTGGATTTTTCGCGCTGGATGTCGAAACCGTTTTTCTCGTCGCCCCAGAAATCCTCGATCGTGAGCTTGTGTTTCGAAAAATGTTTCTCGATTTTTTCGAATTCGTTGCCTTCGGGGACTTCGCTCCATTCGTAAGTCGTCGCGGACACGCCTTCCTCGGCGCCCTTGTCCGCCTTGTCGCCTTTTTCGGCCTTGGCGGGCTTCTCGGATTTCTCTTCCTCTTTGGCCGGCGCCTTTTTATCCAGCTCCTCGCACGCCGCGCGCAGGTCGGATTCCGAATAAAAGAACTTCTCAGAACCGTCTTCGAAAATGCGGACAAAAAATTTCGGGTACCCCTTTTTCGCGTCGCGCGCCTTCAGGAAAGTCTCGAGATGGACGCCTTTGCGGGCGAGCGAGACCTCGAGGTCTTCCATGCCTTGGATGAGACCGACCAGCTCGCGCAGATCCTTGCCGGTAAATTCGACTTTCGAACCGGCCTTGGAAAGCACGATGTCCGAACAGCCGAGCGTCAGAAGCATTTCGTTCATCTTCTCTTCGGTCTGCACGTACTCTTCCTGCTTGCCCTTTTTGATTTTGTAAAGCGGCGGCTGCGCGATAAAAATATGGCCGCCCTCGATAAGCTTACGCATCTGCCGGTAAAAAAACGTCAGGAGCAGGGTGCGGATGTGGCTTCCGTCCACGTCGGCGTCGCACATGATGATGATTTTGTGGTAGCGCAATTTTTCCATATTGAATTCCGCATCGATGCTCGTGCCGATCGCCGTAATGATCGTGCGGATTTCCTCGTTGGAAAGCACCTTGTCGATGCGCGCCTTCTGCACGTTGATAATTTTTCCGCGGAGAGGAAGAATGGCCTGGAAACGCCGGTCCCTTCCCTGCTTAGCGGAGCCGCCGGCGGAGTCACCTTCGACCAGATACAGCTCGCCGTTTTTCGGGTCATCGTCCGAACAATCCGCCAGTTTTCCGGGAAGCGCAAAGCTGTCGAGCGCGCCCTTGCGGCGAGTCAGCTCTCTCGCCTTGCGGGCCGCCTCGCGCGCGCGGAGCGCCAGCACGGCCTTTTCGATGATCTTGTTGGCCATGGGCGGGTTTTCTTCGAAAAACTGCTGCAGGCCGTCGTAGATCACGGAGTACACGATACCTTCAACTTCGCCGTTTCCGAGCTTGGTTTTCGTTTGCCCTTCAAACTGCGGCTGCGGCACCTTGACGCTGATAACGGCCGTGAGACCTTCCATGAGATCGGGGCCGGAGAGCGTTCCCTCGATGCCCTTCAGCATGTCCTTGGTCTTGGCGTATTGGTTGGTGGCGCGCGTCAGCGCCGTCTTGAAGCCGCTGAAGTGCGTGCCGCCTTCAACCGTGTTGATGTTATTCGCGAAGGAAAAAACCTCCTCGGTGAAGCTGTCGTTGTACTGAAACGCAGCCTCGACCTGGATGCCGTCTTTTTCGCGGTCCACATAAAATATTTTTTTGTGAAGCGCGGCCTTCTTGCGGTTCAGGTACTGGATGAATTCGGAGATGCCGCCCTTGTAAAAAAAGACGTGCTCTTTGATTTCTTTTTTGTCGCGCTGGTCACGGATGACCGTCTTGACGCCCTTGTTCAAAAAGGCGAGCTCGCGCAGGCGGTTGGAAAGCGTATCAAAACTGAACTCGATGCTCGGAAAGATTTCCGTGTCCGCCATGAACGAAACGCGCGTCCCCCGCAGGGTCGTTTTTCCGATCACATCCACCTTGCTGGCCGGATGGCCCTTCTTGTATTTTTGAAAATAAATCTTCCCGTCGCGGTAAACTTCCACCTCGCACCAGGAAGAAAGGGCATTGGTCACGGAGACGCCGACGCCGTGAAGACCGCCGGAAACGCGGTAGGCCTTGTTGTCGAATTTGCCGCCGGCATGAAGCGTGGTCATGACGACTTCCAGCGCGGATTTTTTCTGCGTCTTGTGCAGGTCTACCGGGATGCCGCGGCCGTCGTCGGTAACCTGAACGCTGCCGTCTTCGCGGATGACGACCACAACTTCCGTGGCGTGGCCCGCCAGCGCTTCGTCGATCGAGTTGTCCACGACTTCGTAGACGAGGTGATGCAGGCCGCGGAGCGTCGTATCGCCGATGTACATGCCCGGCCTTTTACGGACCGCCTCGACACCCTCCAGGACCTGAATCTGTGTCGCGTCGTATTTCGCGCCCCCCGATTCGCTCTTTCCCGCGGTTTTTTTCTTTTTTTCTTTCATCGTTGCCACGCTTTCAAGTTTAGGCATCGCCTATCTCCGTTCATTTTTTTCGCGAAGGCTGTCGTTCCGTCCTCGGGCTCATCTCAGCTGGCCCACCCGGAAAAAAACTTTCTGGACCGCTTGCTCCCCCAGCACGGCCTGGACTCTTTTTAAAATCGACTGCCGGTAATTTTGGTTTAGCTCAAACGCAAGGGACGACTGGTCCACCCAGACAAAAAGCCTTCCATCATCGGCAAGCGACGGTCGCGTATGGGGAGCAACGGCGGGACCCGCGATGGCACCCCAGGAATCGATCAGGGTTTGGCGTTTTGTTTTTTCCGGCGTTCTCATGCCAGACAGAACATCCGGGAGGCATTCTTTCAGGCTCTTCATAATCAGTTGAGCTGCATCGGCATAATCACGTAAAGGTAGCCTTCCTTGCCTTTGACAAGGCCCGGCTTATCCGGATCCGACAAGGAGATCGAAATGTTGTCAATGTCGAGGTTCTTCAGGACATCGATCAAGTACTGCGGGTTGAATCCAATGGCGAGATCCTCGCCTTTCACATCCGCGGACAATTCTTCCTTGGCTTCGCCAAGATTCGGCGACCGGGAGGAAATGAGGATCTTCCCCTTTACGAAATCCAGTTTCACGGCCGGCGAATCCGCAGAGGTCAGCAGTGAGGTCCGGCGGACCGCCTGCAAAAAATCTTCGCGGCTTGCCTGAGAAAACGTTTTTTCGCTTTTTGGAATGACTTGCTCGTAATTCGGAAAATTTCCTTCGATGACGCGCGAAAAAATAAGCGTGTCGCCGATCTGGAAGATCACCTGATTTTTGGACGGGGAAATCTTGACGGCGCCTTCCCATCCCAGGTTTTTCATGACTTCCTGGACCGCTTTCGTGGGGATGATCAATTCAAAGTTTTGTTTGGCAGCCTTCGCGAGCTTTTTGTCGATGAAGGCAAGCCGCCGGCCGTCGGTGGCCACGAACTTGATCTGGTCGCCCTGGATGGTGAGCAAAACCCCGTTCAGCACATAGCGCGTTTCATCGTAAGAAATGGCAAACGACGTAAGCTCGAAGCTTTCCTTGACCAGAGACTGGTCGATCTCCACCGTGTTCTTCTCGTCAAATTCCGGCAGCTTCGGATAATCTTCCTTCGCAAGTCCCATGATTTTGAAGAAGGCTTTGCCGCCGCGGATGTTGATGGCGTTATTCTTAGCCACTGAGATCTCCACTTCGCCATCAGGAAGCTCGCGCACGATCTCCTGGATCTTCTTGGCGGGAATCGTAATGCTTCCTTCTTTAATAACTTTCGCGGGAAGAAGCGTGGAAATCCCCACTTCCAAATCCGTCCCCACAAGGCGCACGCTGCCATCCCCTTCGGTTTCCATGAGAAGATTGCTCAAAATAGGAAGGGTGTTTGTTTTCGTGGAGGTAACGCCGCTGACAAGTCCTACGCCTTGCTGAAGACTGCTTTTGGAGATTAAGATTTCCATGGGTGAGAGCCCTTTACTTTTAAGAGGCTATTTTATCAAAAATATAATTATAGTCATCATCTTATTAGGGAATGTCAATATGTGAATAAGTGTTGCATCCGCCCGTTTTAAAAAGAGTTAGAAGAAACAAAACATGTTGATAACTAGGCGCTTTTCTTCAACATATCTTTGATTTCCTCGAGCATGCGCATTTTTTTTGTGTCGGTGAGGATGTCTTTGGACACTTTATTGTAAGCATGGAGGACCGTGGTATGGTCTCGTCCCCCGAAGTATTCCCCAATCTCCGGAAAGGAATGCGTGGTCAGGGTTCGGATGAGGTACATGGCGATCTGGCGCGGCTCAGCCACGGATTTGGTCCGCCGCTTTGACCTGAGGTCCGAGACCTTGATGTGAAAGTATTCCGAAACCAGGCGCTGGACTTTTTCCATGCTGATTTTCTTTTCTTCTTCCTGCATGGAATGATGAAGGATTTCTTTGGTGAGCTCCAAAGAAATTGGCTTGTTGGTGAGCGCGCAATAAGCTACCACGCGGATCAGCGCACCTTCGAGTTCCCGGACGTTGGACTTGAACTGGCTTGCGATGAAAAAGCAAACTTCGTCGGGAACATAAACCGTTTCTTTCTCCATTTTTTTCTTGAGGATGGCGACGCGCGTCTCGAAGTCCGGCGGCTGGATATCGGTCACAAGGCCCCATCCGAAACGGGAGATCAAACGTTCTTCGAGACCGGGGATTTCCCTTGGAGAGCGGTCGCTCGACACCACGATTTGTTTATGAGCGTCGTAGAGCGTATTGAACGTGTGAAAAAATTCTTCCTGGGTCGCTTCTTTTTCCGCGATGAAGTGGATGTCGTCGATGAGAAGCAGGTCGAGCGTCCGGTACTTGGCGCGGAATTGCTGGGTCGAGCGGGTTTGGATGGCGGTGATCAGCTGGTTGGTGAACTTTTCGCTCGAAATGTAAAGGACGCGGAAGTGCGGGTAGCGGCGCTTCATTTCATGGGCGATGGACTGCATGAGATGCGTCTTGCCCAGCCCTACGGGACCATGGATGAAAAGAGGATTGTAATTCTTTGCCGGAGCCTCACTTACAGCGACCGAAGCCGCATGGGCAAACCGGTTTCCGGGCCCCACAACGAAGTCATCAAACGTGTAGCGGCGGTTGAGCGCCGCTTCCTGAACGGTGGTCGGCCCCTGGGCCGCAGAAGGCTCTACGCGGGGAGATTCGGGAACGCGGGCATCGGGAACGGGTTTTTCTTCCGCCACGACCGCAAAAGAAATTTCCCGCGGGCCGCCAAGGACTTCTTTCACGCCGTTCTGAAGAATCGCCTGATATTTATCTCGGATCCAGCCCCCGAAATATTCGTTGGGAACCCCGAGCACGATCTCCGTGTCGGTCAACGCCAGGCATTGAATGGGTTCGAACCATGCCTTGCGGGATTGGTCGCTCAGCTCGCGCGAAAGAAGGAGGAAAATTTTCTCCCAGGATTCGCGTGCGGCAAAAGAGTTCGCGGCAGAGGTCACGTTGGATTTTTCGTTCACGAGTTGATTATCCACAGCTAAAAAGACCGGTATGACAGGCTAAAGAGGAACGTTGGGTTAGTTTTATTCACAGAAAGAAACCGCAATACCAAAGGATATTCACAGCTTATTCGAGTGAGAATGCCGCTGCGGTGATCCTTGCGAAGTGAAGCAGGGTATTTTACCCCTGGGCAGTGAAATGTCTACGGGATTTTAGCCGGAGCGCGCGGCCGCGCCCGTTTTCTCCGGCGCACGCAATCCGAATATGCGATTGTTGCCGTGAAAGATTTGTTATATAATCCCAACCTCTTCGGGGCGGCAGGGACATTTTTAAAAAAGTTCCCGGGCCCGTGTCAAAGATGTCGTTAAGAAAGGGTTTCAAGTGAAAAGAACATACCAGCCATCCAAACGCAAACGTCGTACTAAACACGGGTATCTCGCCAGAGTCAAAACCAAGGGCGGACGGGAAGTTTTGAAACGCCGGCGCAGAAAAGGCAGAAAGCGCCTGATTCCCATTTACAAAAAATAGTCCCGCTTGGCCCGCGCGCTGACGATGCCGGCCAAGAGGGCGATCGCCTCAAGCATGAGCGGCTCCTCCAAAGGTCATCGCAAACTAACGCCCGGGCAAAAAGTCCGCGAGCGAAACGAATTCAAGGCTATTTTTGAAAAAGGAACCAAGGCGCGGGGCATTTTTCTCAACCTGTGGTACTGCCCCACTCCCGGTCAGCGAGGCCCCGCAAAACTGGGAATCGTGGTCGGGAGAAAAGCCGAACCTCTGGCAACCCGCAGGAATGTCTGGAAGCGGCGGCTGCGGGAAATTTTCAGAAACAACAACGGCGAGATCAAGCCGGGTTACTCTTTGGTTTTGATGGTATTAAAATGCGAAAAAATGCCGGCCAGCCGCGAAATCGAAGCCGATTTTCTGGGGCTTCTGACGAAAAGCGGCCTCATCAACAGGAGACCGTAAGGATTTTCTCATGGCCCAACGCCGCTGCCATCGCCTTGATCCGCGCTTATCGCCGGCTGCTTTCTCCCCTGCTTGGATCGCATTGCCGCTTCTATCCTTCCTGTTCCGCGTATGCGGAAGAAGCGTTCCGCGTGCAACCTTTTTTGGCCGCGGCTGCGGCGACTTTTTTGCGTCTGTCGAAGTGCCAGCCGTTTCACCCCGGAGGCTTTGATCCCGTTGAGTAAAGAGTCGTCACCGGAACGCAATCAGATCATGGCGCTTGTTTTGTGCATGGCCGTGCTGTGGATTTATCCCATGGCGCTCAAAAAGTTTTATCCTGCGGCCGCTGCCCGTCCGGCCGCAGCTCCCGCCGCGGATCAGGCCGTGGAAAACGGCGAAAAGCCCCTGAGTCCGCCCGAAGGCCCGTTTCTAGAGAAGCCTGAGGCACCCGCCATCATCCGGTTTGAAAATAATCTCTACGAAGCGGAATTTTCCACGCTCGGCGCTTCCGTGGTTCGGCTGGTTTATAAAGGAGATCCCGAAAACCGCGATAGAACGCGGGCCGTGCTGCTCAATACGACCGGAGAAGACCCGGGCCTATTCGCGGCCCGATTCACCAACGAAACCACGGACCTCAGCCGCGCGCTTTTCAAATTAAATAAGCAGGACGGCGACAGTTTCGAGTTTGTTTACGAGCGGCAGGGACAATACCGGTTCGTCAAACGGTTCTTCATGAGCGGGACATCCGCGATCATCAATCTCGAGATGGAGATCGAGAACCTCTCGGACACGGAAAAGCAGTTTCCCGTGGATCTCTCGCTCGGGCTTCTCGCGGAAGCCAACGAATCGACGCGCATCCACGATTTCGAAGCCGTGGCCTGGACCGACAAGGTCATGGCTTCCGACCATACCCGCATCCGCAAAAAAGGATTCGAGGTTTCAGGAAAAATCGCGTGGGCGGGACTGCTCAAAAAGTATTTCGCGCTGCTGGTCAAGCCGGACATCCAGGCCATGGGCTACGACGTCCGGGAAGTAGGCCATACGCTTTGGGCGGACTTGAAGCTGGAACCCGTGTCCGTGCCCGCGGGCCAGAAAATAACCAAACAATTTTTCGTTTATGCGGGGCCGCAGCGGTACAACACGCTGAAGAGTTTCGGCGTGGGCTTTGAAAACATCCTCTCGAGAGGGTTTTTCGGCGCGTTCGAACTCTTGCTGCTGCAGGCCATGAAATTTTCCCACAAGTATACCGGCAATTACGGATGGGACATCCTCCTGCTGACGTTCCTGCTTAAGCTTCTCTTCTCTCCCCTGACGCACATGAGCTACAACTCCATGGCCAAGATGAAAGCCTTGCAGCCCAGGCTCCAGTCGATCCAGGAGCGCCACAAAAAAGATCCGACGCGGATGAACAAGGAAATGATGGAGCTGTACAAGAAAAACCGCGTGAACCCCATGGGCGGCTGCCTGCCCATGGTCCTCCAAATCCCGGTTTTCATCTCGTTCTACAACGTGCTCAACAAAACCATCGACTTGAAGGGCGCTGCTTTTATATGGTGGATCAAAGACCTGTCCGAGCCGGACCGCCTTTTGATGCTGCCGTGGGATCTTCCGGTCATTGGTCACAGCTTCAATCTTCTTCCCCTGCTCATGCTGGCTTCCATGTTTGTTCAGCAAAGGCTTAACCCGCAGGGCGGCATGCCTTCGGACCAGCAAAAGGCCTTTGCGTTCATGCCGCTCATTTTCGGGTTCATTTTTTATAAAATGCCCTCAGGCCTCGTGCTCTACTGGTTTTTGAACAACGTCCTTTCGATTATCCAGCAGGGATTGGTGAAGCCGGTGGTGGTTGCGCTTCATCACGAAGACGCCAAGCACACCTAGTCCCCGCCTCTCTTCGGATAAAACTCTCAAGCTCTCCGGCGGCACGCCGCTTGTCATAAAGCGCGGGCAAAAGTACAATACCCGCTTATGAAATCCACCCAAACCTTCGGCGCCATCGTTGTCGGCGCCGGCCATGCTGGTGTCGAAGCCGCCCTTTCCATCGCCCGGTCAGGCCACGAAGTCCTGCTTATTACAATGGATGCCAAGGCTGTCGCACGTATGTCCTGCAATCCCGCCATCGGCGGCATTGCCAAGGGCCACATGGTGCGCGAGATCGATGCCCTGGGCGGCGAAATGGCGCTCGCCACCGATGCTACGGGAATTCAATTCAAGATGCTCAACCGCTCCAAGGGCCCGGCCGTGTGGTCGCCGCGGGCTCAGGCCGACAAGGAGCAGTACTCGCAATATATGCAGCGGATCATTGCCGCAGAAAAAAATATTATCCTCAAAGAAACGCAGGCCACGGAACTTTTAATCGAAAACGGAAAATGCTGCGGCATTCAGACGCAGGAAGAAGAACGCTTTTACGCCGAGGCTGTTATTTTAACGACCGGGACTTTTTTGCAGGGCCTGATCCACGTCGGCGAAAAAAATACTCCGGGCGGCCGCACGGGCGAAAAACCCGCGGTGGGACTGAGTGATTCGCTGCGCCGGGCCGGCATCGAGTTGGTGAGGTTCAAGACCGGCACTCCGCCGCGTCTTGATGCCAAAACCATTAACTGGAGCATCCTAGAAGAACAAAAGGGCGATGCCCCTCCGCAGCCCTTTTCTTATCGCACCCAAGAATTGCAAGTTGAACAGTTGTCGTGCTTTATAACGCACACCAACCCTGAAATCCACCGACTTATTCACGCCAATTTGCACCGTTCACCTCTGTATGGCGGTCTTATCAAAGGAACGGGCACGCGGTATTGCCCTTCCGTCGAAGATAAAATCGTGAAGTTTCCGGACAAGGAACGGCATCAGATCTATCTTGAGCCGGAAGGCCGGGATACAGATTCGATTTATGTGAATGGACTTTCCACCAGCCTGCCCGAAGATGTTCAAAGAGGCATCGTGGCACAAATTCCCGGCTTGGAGAATGCGGCTTTTTTGCGGCTGGGCTATGCCATTGAGTATGATTGCGCCCCTCCGACCCAACTCAAGCATTCTCTGGAAACCAAACAGATCGAAAATTTATTCTTGGCAGGCCAAATCAATTGCACCTCCGGCTATGAAGAAGCCGCGGCCCAGGGCCTTATGGCCGGGCTCAACGTGATTCGCAAGATTCGCAAAGAACGGCCGTTCGTTTTGGGGCGGGCCGAAGCGTATATCGGTGTCCTGATTGATGATTTGGTTACGAAAGGAACTCCCGAGCCCTATCGCATGTTCACTTCCCGCGCGGAATTTCGCCTTCTTCTGCGGCAAGACAACGCCGACCGCAGATTGATGAAATACGGCCGCAAATTCGGATTGATTTCGGCGAATGTCGACGAGGCCATGCAAAAAAAATACGAACGGATCCAAAACGATATCCAGGCGCTAAAAGCCAAAGGCTACGGAAGCGGCAATCTCCACCGTTATCTCAAGCGGCCCGGCATTTCCTATAAATCGCTCGAGAACCAATCTCTCCACCTCGCCGATCTTTCCGAAGAAGAAAAACTCGCGGTAGAAACCGAAGTTAAGTATGAAGGATATATTTCTCGCCAAAATCTCGAAGTTGAAAAATTAAAGCGCCTAGATCGCAAGAAAATACCCGAAAAGATCGATTATGAGACAATTCGGGGCATCAGCCGCGAGGCGCGAGAGAAATTCTCCAAAATCAAGCCGATCTCTGTGGCTCAGGCCGCACGGATTCCGGGAATTTCACCCTGCGATATTTCTCTGCTCGTCGTCCACTTGGAAAAGAACGCCGCGTCCTTTTCTTCCTAATTTCACCGTTTCACGTGAAACATTCTCTTTCGTCTTGAGATTTCCAATCAAGATGTGTAAGATGCCAGCCGATGTTTCACGTGAAACATTTGGGAGGCAATCATGAAGAATGTTTTTGCTTTTTGTAATCAAAAGGGCGGCGTGGGAAAGACCACATCTGCCGTAAATATGGCTACTATCGTCGCTTCGAAAGGGTATAAAACCCTTCTTATCGACATGGACTCGCAGGGAAATGCCACCAGCGGTCTGGGAATCGAGAAGCAAGATCTGAAATCCACAAGTTATCAACTTCTTGTGGATAATTCCGACCCGGAGGGAATCGTCATTCAGACAGGGATTAAAAATTTGCGGCTTATTCCCGCAAATGCGGATCTGTCTGGAGCGGATTTGGAACTGATCAACCGAGAGCGGCGAGAATTCATCTTGGCGCAGCGTCTGGCTTCCCTTAAGGAGCGCTTTGAATTTATCTTCATCGACTGCCCGCCGTCACTCGGGCTTATAACTGTAAACTGTTTAACAGCAAGCGATTATATCATGATACCATTGCAGTGCGAGTATTATGCGCTCGAAGGATTGGGGCAATTGATCAGCACGTTTCAGCTGGTCCAAGCGAATCTCAATCCCGCGCTTGATATCGGCGGAGTGATTCTCACCATGGCGGATTTTCGCACGAATCTTACGCAGCAGGTCATCGAGGAAGTCCGGAATTACTTTAAAGACAAAGTGTTCGAGGCCGTGGTGCCTCGCGCGGTTAAGCTGTCGGAAGCACCGAGCTTCGGCAAGCCCGCTGTTCTTTATGATCCGCACAATCGCGCGTCCAAAAGCTACCAGCAGATGACGCGGGAATTTTTGCGCCGGTTCAAACCTGAATCTTCGGCGGAGCCGGAGCCGGTTCAGGAAGCTTCCGATGAGCCCATCGCGGCGCAGGAACAAAACCCCGCACCCGTTCAAAATCCTCAAGGAGGAAATCATGATCAAGAAGGCGCTCGGTAAAGGATTAAGTGCATTAATTCCGGATACGTACGTCAAATCGGGCGAAGTGCGCAAAGATCTTCCCGCAGTTCAGGCCGCTCAGCCGCAGGCGGAGACAAAACTTCCTGAAAACGCGCTGGAAATGATCCCCATCGAGCATATTCGCGCCAATGAAGACCAGCCTCGGAAAGAATTTAAGCCAGAGGCCATTGAAGATTTGGCCGCCTCTATCCGCGAAAAGGGGATTTTGCAGCCGGTCATCGTTAAAAAAATCGCGGATAAAACGTACGAGCTGATTTGCGGCGAACGGCGGTACCGCGCCGCAATCCTCTGCGGTTTGGAAAAAGTTCCCGCGGTCATCAAAGATATCGCGCGCAGCGATTTCCTGGAATGGGCGCTGATCGAGAACATTCAGCGCGAAGACCTCAATCCTATCGAAGAAGCGGAAGCCTATCAGAAGCTGGCTGAAGACCATAAAATTTCCCAGGACGAGATCGCCAAAAGGCTGGGCAAGAGCCGCGTTGCCGTCACGAACACGCTCCGGCTCCTGCGGCTGCCGCAGGACCTCCGGGGGTGGCTTGTCGACGGAGTGCTTTCGGCGGGGCATGCGCGGGCGCTGCTCGGGCTTCTGACGCCGGAACACCAGCGGCAGATCGCCAAGAGGATCGTGGAGGAAAATCTCTCCGTCCGCCAGGTGGAAACCCTTGTCAACCGGAGCCTTGCGCATAAACGCAAGCCGAAAAAGGCAAGAAACCTGAGCCCTGAAATCGTCGATCTGGAGAACCATCTCTCGCGGCATCTGGGCACGCAGGTGCGGGTTCATCCCAAGAAAAACATGAAACAGGGCCGGATCGAGCTTCATTATTTCTCACTGGACGAACTCGACAGCATCCTAGAGAGAATGCGCTTTCCCAAAGTTTAGCCGTCCGCGCGAGTCTTCCGTTTTGCGGAATTGACAGTGCCCGCCAGGGTAGATATAATTTACGACTTTCATCACCCAATGAGGGCCCTGTGATTTCGAAGTTTCCAAAATCTTTTCTAAGCGTCGCGCTCGCGTTTTTCTTTTCCTTCTCCCTGGCAGGATGTGGCGGAAGCTCCTCCCAATCTACCAACAAAGAAATCAAAGTCACGTTCTGGGGCAGCCCCGAAGAAATCGAGATCATCACCAACTCGATTAAAGACTGGCAGACGGCCCACCCGGATATCAAGGTCGTGTTTGAGCACACGCCCTATACCGGCTACGACAGCAAAATCCTGACGCGCATTGCCGGTGGCGCCGCGCCCGACATCATCGCGACCGAGGTCGATTACTTCGTGACGTTCGCGAGCAAGGGTGTTCTCGAAAATCTTTCGACGTATGCGGACGCGGATCCCGAGTTTCACAAAGAAGATTACTTTCCGACGATTCTCGACCGCTTCACGGTCGGAGGAAATATGTACGCGGTGCCCCGCGACGTCGCGCCGTTCGCCTGCGTTTTCTATAATAAGAAGCTGTTCGACGAAGCCGGCCTCCAGTATCCCACGGATGATTGGACCTGGGACGACATGCTGCGCATGGCGCGCGCGCTCACGAAAAAAGACGAGAGCGGCAGGATCACCCAATACGGTTTCTACGGCTGGGCGTGGCAGGATTTTATTTATAGCAATGGCGGCGCGATCGTCGACGACGTAAAAAACCCCAAGGCCACGCGGATCAACGAGCCCGCGGCCATCGAAGGCCTGCAGTTTTATTCCGACATGATCAACCTTTATAAGGTCATGCCCACGCCGGTGGCCCTGGCGAACCTGGGCATGGGCATTGATTTGATGTTCGCAAGCGGCAGGCTGGGTATGTTTTTGTCCGGCGTTTGGGAAACTCCCGGCTTGCGGCGCTATGATTTCGATTGGGACGTCGCGATGTTTCCGAAGAGCCCCAAGGGCGGGCGGGGTTTCGGCTCCGGCGGCTCTGGCTATGCCATCCTGAAGACGTCGAAACACAAAAAAGAAGCGTGGGAAGTCATCAAGGCGCTTACCGGCGCGGCGGGGCAGAGAGAGCTGGCCAAGCGCGGTCTCGCGCAGCCTTCCAGAATTTCCGTCGCCGAGTCCGACGCGTGGGCGCAGAACACCGACAAGCCCGTGAACAAGAAAATGCTGAACGAGGCCGTGAAGTACATTCAGTTTGGCCCGTTTCATTCGCGCTGGCGCGAAATCGAAGAAAAATATCTAAGCCCCCAATTAGATTTGGTTTTTAATGGGAAGAAGACCGCGGCGGAAGTTCTGAATACCGTGGCTCCCCAAATCAACGCTATCTTACAAGCTCCCGAAAAGTGAGGAAAAACAAAACCATGACCATGACGTTAGAGAAAAAAAGCTCCAAGAAATCTTCCAAAAGCGGCGCGAAACAGGCGACGCAGGGCGCGGCTTCCGAAAAAAAGTTTGCGTCCAAGTACGGCCATTTCACCGCGGACGGCAGCGAGTACGTGATCACGAACCCGCGCACGCCGCGCCCGTGGATCAATGTCTGCGCCAATGAAAACTACGGCTTCGTCGTCACGCAGACGGGCGGCGGTTTTTCCTGGTTCGGAAACTCCCAGCTTTCCCGTCTGACCACGTGGTACCAGGATCTCATCCGCGACCCGTACGGCAAGTACGTGTACGTCCGCGACAACAAGACCGGCAAGCACTGGTCCACGACGTGGAAGCCGACCGGCTTCAAGTATGATTCGTACGAAGCCCGCTACGGTCTCGGCTACACGAAGTTCACGACGCGCTATCAGGGCATCAAGACCGAACAGCTCATGTTCGTCCCGCGCGAAGACTCCTGCGAAATCTGGCAGGTGACGCTGACAAACGAAACGAAGAAGGCGCGCGACATCAGCGTGTTTCCGTTTTTCGACTGGTGCCTCGGCAACGGCACGGAAACGCACCGCGAATTCCAGAAGACCTTCATCGAAGTGCAGATCAACCGCAAGCTCGGCGCCATCATCGGCCGCAAACGTCCGCCGCTGGTTCCTCCGCACATTTCGACGGGCCTGAAAGATACGCCGCTCACCGGCGTGTTCGCGCTCACGAACCAGAAGCCGGCGGCTTACGACGGCGACAAGGAAACGTTCGTCGGCATGTATGGCACGTACCAGGATCCGAAGGCCGTTCTCGAAGGCAAGGTGCAGAATCGCCGCGAGCTCGAAAAATGGGGCGATCCGATTGCCGCCATGCAGGCCAATGTGAAGCTCAAGGCCGGCGAATCGAAAACGCTCGTTTTCCTTCTCGCCCGTATCGAAGACGCTTCCAAGGCTCCCGCGATTATCAAGAAGTACAGCACGCTGGCGCTGGTCAAGAAAGAGCTCGACCGCATCGTGAATTACTGGAAAGACCTCACGGACAAGTCGTGGGTCGAAACGCCGGACGAAGCGCTAAACTTCGTCACCAATAAATGGTACCGCTATCAGGCTGTTTGCGCCCGCATGTGGGCCAAGACCGCCTTCTATCAGTGCTCCGGCGGCATAGGCTTTCGCGATCAGCTCCAGGATTCGAACTGCATGCTCGAGTCCGATCCGAACATCACGCGCAAGCAGATCCTGGTCCATGCTGAACAGATGTTCCCCGACGGAACCGTGTACCACTGGTGGCATCCGGGCGCGGGCATTGGCGCGCACACCGAAATGGTCGACGACCTTCTTTGGCTTGCCCTCATCACGCTCAACTACATCGATGAAACCGGCGATGAGTCGATCCTCGATGAAGTGGCCCCGTATGTGACCAAAGGCAATGAACCGAAGCAGGAAGGCACGGTGTACGATCACATCTGCCGTTCCTACGAGAAGGTCCTTTCGCGCTGGTCGCCCCGCGGCCTGCCGCTGATGGGCGAAGGCGACTGGAACGACGGCATGAGCCATGTCGGTCCGAAGTGGAAGGGCGAATCCGTGTGGCTTGCGCACTTCTTCCATGGGCTGCTCAACCGCCTTGCGCCGGTTTGCGAAAAGCGCGGTGAAAAAGACCGCGCGCAGCGCTACCTCGACCGTGCCAAAAAGCTCAAGGCCGCTGTCAATGAACACGCTTGGGACGGCGAATGGTACATTCGCGCGACCCGCGACAACGGCATTCCGCTCGGCAGCAAGACTCAGGACCGCGGCAAGATCTTCTTGAACGCGCAGACCTGGGCGGTTATCTGCGGAACGGCGACGCCGGAACGGGCGCGGACAGCCATGAATTCGGCCTACAAGTGGCTGTACCGTGAATATGGTCCGCTGCTCTTCACGCCGGGTTATGACAAGCTCGATGAAACCATCGGTTACCTGTCGCGTTACGCGCCTTCCGTTCGCGAGAACGGCGGCGTTTATACGCATGCCGCTTGCTGGGGCGTTCAGGCCGCGGCCATGATGGGCGATGCCGAAATGGCGTACAAGGCCTACACCAACATGAACCCTGTTTACCGCGGTCTGAATCCCGATCACTACTACGGCGAGCCTTATGTGACGCCGGGCAACGTGGATGGTCCCGATTCCCCGAATTTCGGGCGTGGCGGCTGGACCTGGTATTCCGGTTCCGGTTCGTGGATGCAGAAGGTCGCTTACAATTGGATCTGCGGCATCCGCGCTTCCCGCGATGGGCTGATCATTGATCCCTCGATCCCGAAAGCCTGGAAAGGTTTCAAGGCTAAGAGGACGTTCCGCGGCGCCACGTACATGATCGACGTGCAGAATCCCAGCGGCGCCAATGGCGGCGTGAAGGAAATTACGGTGGATGGCAAGAGGCTGTCGTCCAACGTGGTTCCCACGTTCTCCGACGGCAAGACCCATCAGGTCCGCGTCGTTTTGGGAAAGAAGTAAACCCCTCGTTTTCAGATCGGGCTTTCAGCCACCCCTTTCTTCGGAAAGGGGTGGCGGTTTTTTGAGCGTCCTCGATGCGTTTGTTCTGATTCCCCCGAAAGAGACAACCATGCGCATGCAAAAAAAAGGCCGCGGGTTTATCTCGGCCGCCCTTGTCACTCTCATCGCTTCCGCTTCGCCCGCCCATGCCGCATCCGACCCCGCTATTTACGGGCTGGTGCCTGCGGAAAAGTCCCTCGAAACCTCTTCTCAGTTCATCCTCGTCGATGATTTCAATACCGGAAAATTTCTGATTCGCGAAGGCGCGGGGTGGCGCGTCAAAGGCCCGCTCGGCGCGTTGGAAATCATGATCGACAAAACCGATGCGCGGAATCCTGAGCGCGGGTATTCCCTCAAAAACGATTTCAGCCTTGCCTCCTCCGAAAAAGCATCTTTCGAAACTTCGCTGGACCACATGGACGTGAGCAAGGCCACGCATCTGGTCTTTAAAATCAAATTGGCGATGAAAGACAAAGCCGCTTTTCCCGGCAAGCTCGCCGTGACTCTTATGGATTGGAACCAGAAGCAGGCCGAGGTCGACCTTTCCCCGCGTGTCGCGGCCGCGGACGGTTCCTGGATCGAGGTCGAGCTTCCGATCGGGGATTTTTCGGGATTGGACCCTGACCAGTTGACCCGCCTTAAATTTACGCTGACCGCTCCGGACTCGAAAAAAATGCACGGGGCCTTGTGGCTCGACGAAATCGCTTTCTTCGGCCCCGGCAATGCGGAATTTCTCAGCCACCGGGACAACATCGTTTCTTTTCCTTCCGGCATGTCTTCGGAGCGACGGCACAAGCTCGCAAAACAGAAAAAAGATGCCAAATTTTTGAAGATGATCGCGGAAGACACGTGGAAATTTTTCGAAAATGCGAGGGACAAAAACACGCACTTGATCGTCGACCACATCCGTCTGGGAGACGCGCCTCTCATTGCCGATTACACGTCGCCCACCAATATCGCCATGGACCTTTTGTCGACGATTGCCGCCATGGATCTGGAAATCCTGTCCCGCGAGCAGGCTGCGGATTCCGTGGGAAAGGTACTGAAAACGCTGGACCGGCTGCCTAAGTACAAAGGCTTTTTCTACAATTTTTATGACATCGCAAAGCTTTCTATCCAAAGGAGTTACATTTCGACCGTGGACAGCGGCTGGCTCGCTATCGCGCTCGTCGTGGTGCGTCAGGCCTTTCCCGAATATAAGGAGCAGGCTTCTAAGTTTCTCGACGGATTCCACTTCGGAGATTTCCTGGATCCGGAAAACAACCAATTGGTCGTAGGGCTGGATGTTCCCATGAAGGATTTCGGTAAGTACCATTACGGCCTGCTGGTTACGGAGGCGCGCGCGACGAGCCTTTACGCGATCGGAAAAGGCGATCTCCCGCGGGAGCATTGGTGGTTTATCTACCGAACGCTTCCGCAGGTCTGGGGATGGCAAAAGCAAAAGCCCGCGGGCGATTTCATTACCGAAGATGGGGTGGAATATTTTCAGGGGTATTACCAGCAGGACGGAAAAAAGTTTGTGCCGAGCTGGGGCGGGTCCCTGTTCGAGTTTTTGATGCCGACTCTTGTTCTAAAAGAAAGGAAGCTTGCGCCCCAGGGCCTTGGCCTGAACGACAAGATCGCGACAGAGCTGCAGCGGGATTATGCGCTTAAAAAAGGATATCCGGTCTGGGGGATGTCGCCCTGCGCAGTCTCCAACGGTCGCCAATGGACGTACCGGGAATACGGGGTGCCGGGCCTGGGAGCTAAAGGATATCCGGATGCCGGCGTGGTAACGCCGCACGTGAGTTTTCTGGCTTTGGACAGCCTGCCGCAAGATGCCCTCAAAAATATCCGTAATCTACTGAAATTCGATATTTATGGGGAATACGGCTTTTACGATGCCATCGACCTCAAAAAAGGCCGGGTCAACCCTCAGTACCTGTCCCTGGACCAGGGCATGATCCTTGTCGCCATCGCCAATTATTTAAAGGAAGGGACCATCCAGAACCGTTTTCACGCGGATCCGGTCGGAAAGAAGGCGGAGGATTTACTGTCGAAAGAAAGTTTTTTCAAGACGTAACTAGTGCTTTGAAAATCATTTGTTTAGTTATACAATACCGAGCCATTAGGACGAATTCCCCGGTTTTTTTCTTGATTTAGGGACGGAAGTTGGGAAAGGAGAGGGCCTCGTGATTAAACAGATTCTCTTAAAAGACCGCATCCTGACAGACAAAGAGAGAAAGAACCTCGCCATCCTGGAGGTCATCAGGAAAAACGGCCCCATCTCCCGCACGGACATCTCCAAGATCACCGAACTCAACATCGTCACCGTCTCCAATTACGTCAATCATTACATCAAAAAAGGCCTTGTCGTCGAAGGCGAGCTGGATGAATCCACCGGCGGCCGCAAGCCCGTTCTGGTAGAGCTCAATCCGAAAGCCGGCTACATCGTCGGCGTCGGCCTCAACATGCTCAGCGTGGTTGGCGTTCTCGTCGACCTCGAGATTAATGTCATCGCCGAAGTAAAGCGCGAGCGCAATCCCGAAAATTCTGAGTCCGTGATCGAGAACATGGTCGACATGGCCCAGGAAATCATCGAGAAGGCCGAAATCGACAAGAGCAAAATCGTGGGCGTCGGCGTCGGCGTTCCTGGCATCATCGATGAGCGCGGCCGTACCATCCGCTGGCCGCAAAGCCTCGGCGAAAAAGACATCAACGTTTGTCTTTCTATCAAGGATACGTTCGAAAAGCGCCTCGAGATTCCGACGTTTGTGGAAAATGATGCGAATGCCGCGGTGCTAGGCGAAAAGTGGCTGGGTCTCGACCGCGACGTGCGCCACATGTTGTACATGTTTTCAGGCGTGGGCGCGGGCATTCTGATCAACAGTGAAATCTACCGCGGGGCCACGGGCGCTGCCGGCGAGCTGGGAATTTCCAGCAGCCGTTCCGCAAAAGATTATGCCAAGGAAATCGCGCCGCAGCTAGGCCGCTGGGAAATGGACCTCGGCATGGTCCTGCACGCCAAAGCCAGACTGGAGAAGGGCGAGAAGTCCATGCTCCGCGATTTCGTGAACGGAAACATCAACCAGCTTACTTTCAAAGAAATCGTGCGGGCCGTGAAGGAAAAAGATAGTCTCGCGCTTCAGGTCGTGGATGAAGCCGGCCAGGCTCTCGGAAAAAAAATCGCGTTTCTTGTGAATCTCCTCAACCCCGAAATCGTAGTCATCGGGGGCGGCGTCGAAGATTGCGGTGCTCCTTTGCTGGATGCCGTTAAAAACGCCGTAAAAGAATGGTCTGTCGAAGAAGCTTCCAGCCACGTTAAAATCATTCCTTCTGCTTTCGGCGAAAATGCCGTGGCTCTTGGTGTGGTTGGCATCGTGGCGCGCGAAGTTTTCGCGCAGGCCTAATCCCCAAGCTCTTCGGCCCTGAGCGGCCTATGATGGACACGACCCCTGATTTCCTTTCCCATTTGGAAGAATTGCGGAAGAGAATTCTCGTCTCGCTTTTTGTTTTCGTGGCGTGCACGGTCGCGGCGTATTTTTTTTCCCGCCAGATCGTAAATTTTTTAATCGAGCCGCTGCACAAGCAGCAGAATGCGCAGCTTGTTTTTCAGACGCCCTACGAAGCCTTTTTGACGTACGTGAAAGTCTCAGCGGTGACGGGCCTGTTGCTTTCGCTGCCGGTTATTTTTTTCGAATTCTGGAAATTTGTTTCGCCGGGCTTGTATGACCGCGAAAAAAAAGTGATCCTGCCTCTGTCATTTGTCTGTGTTTTGCTGTTTCTTGCGGGCGTTTGTTTCGCCTATTTTTTGGTCATTCCTTTTGGGCTGGGTTTTCTTCTCAGCTTTCAGACCGAAAGCCTGCGGCCGCTCATCGCCATTGCCCCCTATTTCTCATTTTTATTGGGGATGATCCTCGCTTTCGGAGCGCTTTTTGACTTCCCAGTTGTGCTCTTAGGCCTTATAAAACTTGGGGTTATGAAAACCGAGACACTGGCTAGCATGAGGAAGCTTATTGTGGTCGGAATCTTCGTTGTGGCGGCTATATTGACGCCTTCTCCGGATCCGGTCAGCCAGCTTTTGCTGGCGATTCCTCTGGTTTTGCTGTTCGAAATCACGCTTTTGATTGCCGGCCGGATCGAGAAAAAAGCCCCAAAAACGCCTCAAGATCAAGGGATTCAGGGACGATAAACTTTTTTGTGTTTTCTCGCTTGACAGTGTAGGGCTGCCTCAGTAGAATTACAAACCCCTGCAACAGGGAACGCTGCGAAATACATTCTTCGTAAGCAAGTCTTTCTTAAATTTATCTTTGAATATCAAGTTTTTTGGAGAAGCCCTTGGCTCACCAAGGCGCTCCAATAGCTCTTTCTCATTGATGTGCGGAGCCGACGATTCAGTTCGAGAGGATCTAAACTTTCTATTATGGAGAGTTTGATCCTGGCTCAGAACGAACGCTGGCGGCGTGGATTAGGCATGCAAGTCGAACGGTAGTCTAGCTTTTTCGGACTATAGTGGCGAAAGGGTGAGTAACACGTGGGTAACCTGCCCTTGGGCTCGGGATAACTTGCCGAAAGGCGAGCTAATACCGGATACGTTTCCATTTCTTAATTGGGATGGAAGGAAAGCTAGGGACCTCGCAAGAGGCCTGGCACCCTTGGATGGGCCCGCGGCCTATCAGCTAGTTGGTGAGGTAACGGCTCACCAAGGCTAAGACGGGTAGCTGGTCTGAGAGGATGGTCAGCCACACTGGGACTGAGACACTGCCCAGACACCTACGGGTGGCTGCAGTCGAGAATCATTCGCAATGGGGGAAACCCTGACGATGCGACGCCGCGTGTAGGATGAAGGCCTTCGGGTTGTAAACTACTGTCAGCTGGGAAGAAAGGTTTCCTGATAACATCAGGAAACTTTGACGGTACCAGCAGAGGAAGCCACGGCTAACTCTGTGCCAGCAGCCGCGGTAATACAGAGGTGGCAAGCGTTGTTCGGATTCATTGGGCGTAAAGGGTCCGTAGGCGGCTCGGAAAGTTGGAGGTGAAATCCCATGGCTTAACCATGGAACTGCCTTCAAAACTCCCGAGCTAGAGGATGAGAGGGGTAGAGGGAATTCCCGGTGTAAGGGTGAAATCTGCAGAGATCGGGAAGAACACCAGTCGCGAAGGCGCTCTACTGGCTCATTTCTGACGCTGAGGGACGAAAGCTAGGGGAGCAAACGGGATTAGATACCCCGGTAGTCCTAGCTGTAAACGATGATCACTAGGTGTCGGGTGGGTAAACCATTCGGTGCCGCCGCTAACGCATTAAGTGATCCGCCTGGGAAGTACTGTCGCAAGGCAGAAACTCAAAGGAATTGACGGGGACCCGCACAAACGGTGGAGCATGTGGTTTAATACGACGATACGCGTGGAACCTTACCCAGGCTTGACATGCACTGGAAAGCCCTATGAAAGTAGGGCCCTCCTTTCGGGGACTGGTGCACAGGTGTTGCATGGCTGTCGTCAGCTCGTGTCGTGAGATGTTGGGTTAAGTCCCGCAACGAGCGCAACCCCTGTCCTATGTTGCTAGCCATTCCTTCGGGAATGGTGCACTCTTAGGAGACCGCCGCTGATAAAGCGGAGGAAGGTGGGGATGACGTCAAGTCAGTACGGCCCTTACGCCTGGGGCTACACACGTGCTACAATGGTCGGTACAATGGGTTGCAAAGCCGCAAGGTAGAGCTAATCCCCAAAAGCCGATCCCAGTCCGGATTGGAGGCTGCAACTCGCCTCCATGAAGCTGGAATCGTTAGTAACCCCGCATCAGCCACGGCGGGGTGAATACGTTCCCGGGTCTTGTACACACCGCCCGTCAAGTCACCCGAGTGGGTTGCACCCGAAGTAGATTGCCTAACCGCAAGGAGGGCAGCTGCGAAGGTATGATTCGTGAGGGGGACTAAGTCGTAACAAGGTAACCTTACCGGAAGGTGAGGTTGGATCACCTCCTTTCTAAGGAGCACATTCCCGAATCGAAAGAAGAGGGAAGAGTGCTTAAAAGATGTAATCCCTAGAATTGGATCGCCGTCCGCACATCAATGTCTTTTGCTAATATCAAATACTCCTAACCATGCCCTTGCTCTGCAAGGGCGTGAGTTACGAGTACGATAATGATTTGAGCATAAGCCGCAGGAATTTTCATTTGGGCCCATAGCTCAGATGGTTAGAGCACAGTGCTGATAACGCTGGGGTCAGTGGTTCGAATCCACTTGGGCCCACCAGACGCCAGCTAAAACCAGAGTCCAAGAAATAAATTGGCTTTGAGTTTTTCCGAGCCTGTCCCTTCAGGGAAGGTTCCTTCGGGCCTGTAGCTCAGCTGGGAGAGCACCTGCTTTGCAAGCAGGGGGTCAGCGGTTCAATCCCGCTCAGGTCCAGTAATCAAAACATTCGTGATTTAAAAAATTTTCGTCTCTCCTTTAAAGAGAGACTGGTGCATTTTGTTCTTCAAAATGCGTCGTTCTTTGACAACGTAATGAAGTCTCGGCAGATTCATCGATATTTCATCGAGTAAATTTGCGGGATTTTCATCGAGAAATTGTTAAGCTACTAAGAGCCGTTGGTGGATGATATGGCGCTTATAGGCGATGAAGGACGTGGCAAGCTGCGATAAGCTTCGGGGAGTTGCAAGCAAACTTTGATCCGAGGATTTCCGAATGGGAAAACCCCCTACCAACCATGGTAGGAACATTCTCTGAATGCATAGGGGAATGTGGCCATACGGGGAGAACTGAAACATCTAAGTAACCCCAGGAGTAGAAAGAAAGTATCGATTCCGTCAGTAGCGGCGAGCGAAAGCGGAACAGCCTAAACCGAACAGATGTCAAGCTTCAGGGCGTTGTCTGTTGGGTGTCGTGGGGCTCAATGGTCCTGACCTGAATCAGGACGGAAAGAAATCCTGTTTAACTTTAGCAGAACAGTCTGGAACGACTGGTCCAAGAGGGTGATAACCCCGTATGCGAAAAGGTTAAACGCTTTCTGTTTGAGTACCCCAAGTACTACGAGTTAAGAGGAAGCTCGTGGGAATCTGGGAGAACCACTTCCTAAGGCTAAATACTAATAAGCGACCGATAGTGAACAAGTACCGTGAGGGAAAATTGAAAAGAACCCCTGTTAGGGGAGTGAAATAGAACCTGAAACCAACAGGCTTACAGGCGGTGGGAGGACTATGACGGCTTGCCGTAATGTCTGACCGCGTGCCTTTTGCATAATGATCCGGCGAGTTATTGAATGCGGCAAGGTTAAGCACTTGAGGGTGTGAAGCCGAAGCGAAAGCGAGTCTGAACAGGGCGTTTAGTCTCATTCAATAGACCCGAAGCCAAGTGAGCTTACCATGGCCAGGATGAAGCGCGGGTAAAACCGCGTGGAGGTCCGAACTGATTTGAGTTGAAAATCGATCGGATGAGCTGTGGTAAGGGGTGAAAGGCCAATCAAACTTGGAAATAGCTGGTTCTCCTCGAAACATGTTTAGGCATGGTCTTGTGCAGTAGTTATCAGAGGTAGAGTACTCAATGGGCTAGGGGGCTTACCCGCCTGCCGACCCCAAGGAAACTCCGAATGCTGATAGCGTAATCACAGGAATCAGAACGTGAGGGATAAGCTTCACGCTCGAGAGGGAAAGAACCCAGATCGCCAGCTAAGGTCCCTAAATTATGGCTAAGTGGTAAAGGATGTGAGGATACATAGACAACCAGGATGTTGGCTTAGAGGCAGCCACCATTTAAAGAGTGCGTAACAGCTCACTGGTCAAGTGTTCTCGCGCCGAAAATGATCGGGGCTCAAGCCATATACCGAAGCTGCGAGCTTCAACTCCCTGCGGGGCAGTTGGAGCGGTAGAGGAGCATTCCCAGGGCATCGAAGCGGAACCGTAAGGATCCGTGGAGCGCTGAGGAAGAGATTATGCCGGAATGAGTAGCGATAAAACGGGTGGAAAACCCGTTCGCCGTAAGCCCAAGGGTTCCCGGGGAAGGTTAATCCGCCCGGGGTTAGTCGGTCCTAAGTCAAGGCCGGACAGGCGTAGATGATGGAAAGCAGGTTGAATATTCCTGCACCATTAGCTCCGCGTTATAACCTGAGAGTGCCGAGGAGGCTAGATGATCGCGCGATTGGAAGTGCGCGTCCAAGCTTGTAGCCCAGCCGCAAGGCTGGGTGAGGAGTGTTAGGGAGCTCGACCTTCGGGAAGAGCGAACTCATCAACGCCACACTTGCGAGAAAAGCTTTTCAGGTAAGTTGAGCTAATGTCCGTACCCTAATCGGACACACGTGGGCGAGTAGAGAATACTAAGGCGCTCGAGAGAATCCTCGCTAAGGAACTAGGCAAATTGGCCCCGTAACTTCGGAAGAAGGGGTGCCTGAGTAGGATGACCGTCAAGCGAGTCCGAAAAGGTCGCAGTGAAATGGGCCAGCCGACTGTTTAACAAAAACACAGCTCTCTGCTAAGTCGACAAGACGATGTATAGGGAGTGACACGTGCCCGGTGCCGGAAGGTCAAGCGGAGATGTCAGCGCAAGCGAAGCATTGAAGTTAAGCCCCGGTAAACGGCGGCCGTAACTATAACGGTCCTAAGGTAGCGAAATTCCTTGTCGGGTAAGTTCCGACCTGCACGAATCGTGTAACGAGCTGGCCGCTGTCTCAGCGAGTCTCTCGGTGAAATTGTAGTAGCGGTGAAGATGCCGCGATCCCGCAGTTAGACGGAAAGACCCCGTGCACCTTTACTGTAGGTTGGTATTGAATTTTGGTTTTGTGTGTGTAGCATAGCCGGGAGACTTTGAAGCCTTGGCGCTAGTCAGGGCTGAGTCATCAGTGAAATACCGGTCTCATTGAACTAGAATTCTAACTTCGTCCCCTGAATCGGGGCGGAAAACAGTGCCAGCTTGGCAGTTTGACTGGGGCGGTCGCCTCCCAAACAGTAACGGAGGCGTGCAAAGGTCTGCTTAGTGCGGTTGGCAATCGCACGGTAAGCGCAAAAGCAAAATGCAGGCTTGATTGCGAGTCACACAAGACGAGCAAGGTGGAAACACGGCTTTAGTGATCCGGTGGTTCAAGGTGGAATGGCCATCGCTCATCGGACAAAAGGTACGCCGGGGATAACAGGCTTATCGGGCCCAAGAGTTCATATCGACGGCCCGGTTTGGCACCTCAACATATGGGGTGGAACAACAGTAATGTTGCGTCTAGCATCGGCTTATAACGGTGGAGCCCACACTCTTCTATTTCGGGAAATCCGAAACTTGAAGAACGGGTAATACCGTGGGAAGTCTAAGAGGAACCACGCGTGTGGGTAATGTGCGTGTGGAAACAGATCTTCTCTCTTATGACCCCGTAACGACTTAGCGGACACAGAATACGTGTTCTCTAGATGGGGACTGAAATATCTTAGGTCTCCATAACACGCCGACTCCTCTCTGCCACGGAGAGGATGAAGATATAGTCTACGCCACGCGAAATGCGTGGAGAACGTGCGATGTCGGCTCATCGCATCCTGGGGCTGGAGAAGGTCCCAAGGGTCCGGCTGTTCGCCGGTTAAAGCGGTACGTGAGCTGGGTTCAGAACGTCGTGAGACAGTTCGGTCCCTATCTGCTGTGGGCGTAGGAAACTTGAGGAGAGCACCTCCTAGTACGAGAGGGCCGGAGGTGACGAGCCGCTTGTGTACCTGTTGTTCCGCCAGGAGCAGCGCAGGGTAGCGAAGCTCGGAATGGATAAGCGCTGAAAGCATCTAAGCGCCAAGCCGACTCCAAGATAAGGTTTCCCAACCGGTTTTCGGTTTTGAAGACCCCTCGAAGACGACGAGGTTGATAGGCAGGATGTGTAAGCACCGTAAGGTGTTCAGCTTACCTGTACTAATCGGTCGTTCGGCTTAACATTTCCCGATAAATCCCAAAAATTTATTGGTGAAGTATCGATGTCTCTGTCGAGACTCATTACGTTGGAATATTCGCGCTCCAGTTAAAACTGGAGCCAATCACTTCTCGGTGACCATTGGAGAGGGGCCACACCCGTTCCCATTCCGAATACGGAAGTTAAGCCCTCTACCGGCGATGGTACTAACGGAGCAGTTCGTTGGGAGAGTAGCTAGTCGCCGGGATTAATTATTGCGGACTTCATCGAAAGCCCGCAGCTAATCCCAAAAAGACCGGAGATTCATTTCTCCGGTCTTTTTATTTTCGGCCTTGTTCGGCCGCACGAATCCATTGATTCTTTTTTTGTTCCCGATTAGGATACACATTCAATATGATTCGCCTTTTTATCTATCTGATCTTGCTGGGCAGCGTCTTGTATTTGCTTTCTGTATGGAGCCGGAGACAAACCGAAGGCGCTCCCTCTGTCGGCGGAGTTTTGCCGGGCAAGCAGAAGAGCATGTTCAAGTCCCGCGCAAATCCGCGGGAAGTCTGGGTTCAAGTCTATGAAACCGCGACTCTCGATGAAGCGCGGCGTTATCAAGCCCGGATCCAGGAAGAAGAGATCGAATGCATTATCTATGAGCAGGGCAAAAAAGATATTCACGGCAACCCGCTCATGGGAATCGGCATCGCCGTTCCAAAAACAGCCGTGGGGCTTGCGCAGGGAATCATCAGCAGGATTTCAGTCTAAGATTCTCTGCTGCCCTTGAGTCAAAGGAGCGATCATGGGGGCGATTCAAAAACAGTTATCGGTTTTCCTTCCCAACCGGCCCGGTGTCCTCGCCCGCACCTGCTCCATCCTCTCTGAAACCGGAGTCAACATTCTTGCAATGGCCGTGCATGACACCGTGGACAACGCGGTGGTCCGCTTTCTCGTGGATCATCCCACCAAGGCGCTTCTGCTTTTCGAACAGGAAGAGCTTTACGTCCTCGAGCAGGAAGTTGTCGTCCTCGAACTTGATAATGCGCCCGGCGAACTGACGCGCATTTGCCAGGCCCTGGCCGAAGCGGACATCAACATTGCTTATGCCTACTGCACCGCGATCCCGAGGCAGGAATGCGGATGCCTTGTTCTCAAAACCGACCAGCCGGAAAGAACGCTCGAAATTTTGTCGCGGTAACCAACCTCATCACGGTTCCTCTCGAATGAAAATCCTATCCTGGAACGTCAATGGAATCCGCGCGGCACAGCGCAAAGGTTTTTTGGAGTGGCTTTCCAAAGAATCACCCGACGTCTTGTGCGTCCAGGAAACCAAGGCGCAGCTGGACCAGCTGGATATTCTTCTCGCCACCCCGCCGGGTTATCACACCGTTTGGAATTCCGCCGAAAAGAAAGGCTACAGCGGCGTCGCGACCTTTTCCAAAGAGAAGCCGCTGCGCGCCGACAAGGGCTACTGCGTTTCCCATTTTGACTGTGAAGGCCGCGTTCTTCTGACCGAGTTCGAGCATTTCACGCTTCTCAATATTTATTTTCCCAACGGCCAGCGCGGCGAAGACCGGCTGAAGTTCAAGCTCGATTTTTACGAAGAGACGCTGCGTTTCGTGAAGAATCTGCGCAAGAAGGGAAAAGAAGTCATCGTCTCGGGAGATTACAACACCGCGCACAAGGAAATCGATCTTGCCCGGCCCAAAGAAAACGAGAAGACCTCCGGCTTCCTTCCCGTGGAGAGGCAGTGGATGGACGTTTGGGTTGACGCCGGCCACATCGACGTTTTCCGCGAGTTCAATAAAGACGCCGGGCAATATACGTGGTGGGATCAGAAGTCTTTTGCCCGCGAGCGCAACGTAGGCTGGCGCATTGATTATCATTTCGTGACCGAAGGGCTGATGCCCAAAGTCAAAAAAGCCGGCATCATGCCGGACGTTGTGGGCAGCGATCATTGTCCCGTCAGCCTCGAGCTGGAGCTCTGACCATGGGTGAAATCCGGAAGCAATATTTTTTTAAGGCGTCCGTCTCGAAAGCGTGGGATGTCTGGACGAACGTCGAGAAGTATCCGGAATGGGTTGCCGGCGTTTCCCAAAGCCGGATCACGAGCGCTGTTCTCCAGGGCCCTGGATTTTCCTGGCAAGAGGACGCGGTGTTCGGGGTGACGCCGGTGCAGATGGATCACCGCATCGAATCCTGGGAGCCGCTAAAAAAAGCCGTAGTGGAAACCTCGCTGCCGCTTGGCGGCAAGCTTCACCGTGAATTGGGATTCCAGGAAACAGCCGAAGGCGCGGCCGTCGACATCCTGATGCGCTGGGACCTGGGGATCGCGGGCTCTTTTTTCGCGCCGGAATATGTCCACGACGTCATGGAAAAAAATCTGGAGTTGACGGTTTCTAATTGGAAGCGGCGCGCTGAGGGCGGAGCCTAAGCTGCCGCGAGGAAAGACTCGAGGTTTTCAGCCTCGCCGAGGATGCTCCGTACCGACTGGAAAAATTCCGGATGGCGCACGAGTTCGCGCAGCGAGGGGTTGGACAGAAAGGCGCGGTACAGGAAAGAAACCGGCGACGAGTTCGGCAGCGCAAGGATTCTGTCGTCGATCCCTTCCGTGCCTTCGGGCACAATGGCCGCCACCAGATTTTGATTGAGCAGCTCCCGGAACTTTTCTTTGAATTCCGCCCCTGAGGAAACCTCCACCACGCTTTTCCCTTCGATGCGATGGACCCGGAATTTCCCACCGATGGCGTCCGTCGGAATGTCCGCCAGAGAACCGTAGACGAGCACAACCGAGGACGAACGCTCGGAGCGGACCGCCAGTTCCCAGAGTGTTTCGCCCGGGGGCTCTTTCAGCAGAGCATCCAGGTCCGCGGCCGTAATGACAAGCAGGGTGCGCGCGGCACTTTCCCGCGTCTTTTGCAGCCAACCTTTCAAGGCCGTTTTCTTTTCTTCGGGCGTCATCTTTTCGTAATCCGCCCAAGCCACTTGTTTCACCTGTGCGGCGGGTGCGGCCTCGGCCCCGCCGCCGTAGTTCATTGTCATGTCGACGGCTTTCAAAACATTGCGGTCGGTTTTGAGGTAAGCGACGCCGGCCGTGAAACCTTTGTCAAAAGACGGCGGGAAAAAACGGTTCTGGACTTCGGAAAGCGTCTGGCTCTTGACCGTCTCGGACATGCGCTTGTCGTAAAGCGCTTCATCCGGCGCCTGGCCGCCGAGCTCCGGTGTGATGACGACGTACGAGACGCCGGCTTTGCGCAGGCGCGCGGTAATTCCTTCGGTATGAAAACCGCCGGCCACCATCACGATGTTGCCTGAAAGCCGCGCGTCCGTTGTCACGGCCGAGAAAAAGCGTTCGTCGCGGGCCTTGGCGAGCGAATAATATTCGAGCGCAGTTTTCAATTCCCCGGAGAGGCCGGCCTCGGCCGTTTCCGCATCGATTGTATTCTTGTCTTGCTCATAATAGCCCAGGACATCGGGTGTGGCTTTGAGATCGAGGATGTTTTTGGCGACAAGGAACCGTTCCCATTTCTCCGCCAGGCTCCGTTCTTCGTCCTTGGCGAACAAGACATTCTGGACCCGCGCGATCGCGTCGTCCAGCTGGGCAAAAAAATCTTTGTGTGAAATGCCGAGCTGCAGGTTCAGGAGTTCCAGGTAGCTCCGGCTGGCCGGGTAATGCTGAAGCTGTTCCTCGGGAATGATGCCGCTTTTCAGGAGCTCTTCAAAGCTGAGACGCTTCCTTTTATAGGAGTTCATGAGCCGTTCGGCCTCGGACTTCAGCTTTTCCTTGTCCAGGGCTTTTTCCATTTCCAGCGCCTTCTCGAAGAGTTTCACCTGAGTCAGGTCATCGAAAGAAAGACTGCGCTTACGCGCTTCGGCAACGACCATCGGCAGAAAAACCTCCGCTTTCTTCCCTTCGCGGAACGCGGTCAATGCGTCGTCGAAACTTTTCAGCTCCGGATTAAACAAGGCGGCCTTGGCCTGGGTGAGCTTTTTTTGCGCGGCCCCGATTTTTTTCTGCATGGCTTCGCTGGCCTGGTGGTGCTCGAGATAGGCGGCGCGGTTTTTCTGATAAAGGTCTTCCTGCTCGATACCCACAAGCTTGAAGGGGGATTGGGAGAAGAGCGCGGCAAAGGCCGGGCCCGTGATGTCGCCGTCCTCGAGAAGCGCGCGGGCAAGCGTTTGTTTTTCCCGGGAATTGGGCAGCCCCCAGCTTTCCGGAAAACTTGTTTCCGACCAGCCGCCTTCCAGCGCCGCGGTGTTCAAGCCGTAAACCGCGTTCAGGTGATCCAGGATCGCGGCGATGTTTTCCTGGGCGGGAAGGTGCGCGTGCACGTCCTGGATCTCGATGACCCACCGCGATCCGGTTCCTTGAAATCGTTCTTCGATTTTTCCCAGGGATTTGGGGATCAGGAGACTGTCGAGCGAAAGCGGGGCCGCGGTCTCTTCGGTTTGGGCCGGCAAAGAGGAAGCACTCCAAAGAACGTATAAAAGCATGATGAGACAAACCCGTTTCATGACTTGAAGTATACTCAAGCGCAAGGGGTTCCCACAAGGGTTCGTAAGCCCGTTTGGCTTGCCGGAAGGCGGCTCTTCCTGTATATTGCACCCATGCCAGCCACCCAGCAGCAGACCATCCGTTTCGGCCACAGCCCTGATCCTGACGACGCGTTCATGTTCTATGCCTTTGCCAAAAACAAGATTCCCATGGACGGGTTCCAGGTCGATCACGTCATCGAGGATATCGAGAGCCTGAACCAGCGCGCGCTCAAGGCGGAGCTGGAAGTGACGGCCGTATCCTGCCATGCCTATGCCTACCTGGCGGACAAATACGCGGTCATGCGTTCCGGCGGCAGCATCGGCGATAAATACGGGCCCATCGTCGTGGCCCCAAAAGGGACTTTTCCCGGCCAGCCTTTGAGAGGGAAGAGGATCGCCATTCCCGGCAAGCTGACGACGGCCTTTCTCGTGCTGCAGCTCTATGAAAAAAATATCGTCCCGGTCTTTGTTCCTTTTGACCAGATTTTTGATGCGGTCCGCGAAGGCAAAGCCGATATGGGGCTCATCATCCACGAAGGGCAGCTTACCTATAAAGATGAGGGCTTCGAAAAGAGAGTGGACTTGGGCGAATGGTGGCATCAGACCACAGGGCTTCCTCTTCCGCTGGGAGTGGACATTATCCGCAGGGACCTCGGCGCGGACATCATGCAAAGGTTCGCGCGCCTTTTCAAAAAAAGCATCCAATATTCTCTCGATAACCGAGCGCCGGCGCTCGAGTACGCGATTCAATACGGCCGCGGACTCGCGGAAGATCTTAACGACCAGTTCGTCGGCATGTACGTCAACGACGCCACAGTGGACATGGGCGACAAAGGCCTTCGCGGTTTCCAGACTCTCCTCGATCAAGGGTACGAACAACGCCTGATTCCTCACCGCATCAAGATCGACCTCGTTGGATAGCCCTGCCCTGCGGCTTAAAAAACTTAAAAATTTTTAATCTCCCCCTTGACGCCCCGAAAAAAAATGTTACACTTGCTTTTGCCGATTGTTGCCACAGGTTTATAAAGCTTTATAAACCTGTTTAACCCGTAAGGGGGGAGAAAGCGAGATGTCGCATGCGCTACCCCTTATGGAAGAAGCTCACCGCCGTTCCCGTCCTTTTCACCTTCATTTTCTCCAGCATTGTTTGGGCTGCTCCCGCAGAATTTAATCTCGCAGGGCCGGTCCATGCCTCCGTCCAGGACGGCGTACTGCTGCCGTCTCTTGCGCAGACGCTCGACATCCCGGCGACGTATGGCGATATCAAGGAACGCTTTCTCGCGGAATCGTCGCGGCCGCAAACCGCATCCGGAATGATCATTCATATCCAGGACGCCCACGCCAATCTCGAAGCCCAGCAAAACATTCTGCAAATCATCCGCCACGTCACGGCGCATCATGGCGTGGGCCTCATCTTTGTAGAAGGCGCGATTGACCGTCTCGACGCGGATCGCCTGCGTTATTTCAAAGAGGAATCCTGGAACCAGGAAATGGCGGGCCTGCTCGCCAAGGAAGGCGTGCTGGGAGGGGCCGAGCTTTTTCTTCTCGAGAACACGGCGTCGAAAAAAGGAACGGTCGCAGGCTACGGCGTCGAGCGGGCCGATCTCTACGTAAAAAATCTGCAGGCCTACCGCGCCGTTTACGCGGAAAAAGAATTCACGGACAAGGCCATGGAGCGCATGAAGTCCGAGATCCTGACGCAGAGCTCCAAGGTTTTCAACAAAGAGCTCAAGGCGTTTTTCAGAGAATGGCTTTTTTATCAGGATGTTCCCAGTGAACTCATGCGCCATATGAATGTTCTCAGCCAGGATGCTCTCAAGTACCTTAGCCTGGACCTGAACGATGCCCGTCAGCAGGCGGATTGGCCCCAGCTCGTCCGGTTTTCCAAATTCAAAACCCTGGAAGCGGAAACCGACGCAGCGGCCGCGCTCGCGGAGCGTGACCTGTTGGCAGATTGGGCCGCCCAACATGGGGTGCCCGAAAAATACACCGCTGAATTGCGGAATTGGAAGCCGGGCCAGGCCCTGGAAGGCGGGACGTTCAGCGATCTGAGAATGTTCCTGGAAGCCTTTCATGACGCGGCCGCACCTAAGGGATTTTCTTTCAAGGATTACCCGCGGCTTGCGAAGGCCATGGGCGCGTCGGTTCTCAGAAGCGAGATCCGCGCCGAGGAATTGATGGAGGAGATCAAGAAGCTGAGCGATTCCATCCTGGACAAGCTTGCGCGGACGCCCGAAGAAGGTGCCTTGATCGCCCGGTACAAGGATTATCTCCTGCTCGAAAAACTTTTTTCTCTCGAACTCGTCGATGAAGAATACGAAACGCTGCAAACCCGCCGCGAAACGGTGAAGGCGGCGCTCGCCCGGCCGGAAGAAAATGAAAAGGCCGCGGCGGACGAGACTTCCCACCGCGCTTACGAACCGCGCGTTCCTTCGCTTGCGCAGCTTTTTGACCAGGCCATGGCGTTTTACAAGCTCGCGCAGCAGCGCGAAGAAGTGATTTATGGGAACATGATCCGCAAGATGAGGGAGACCGGTAAGACAAACGCCATCTTAATCACGGGCGGATTTCACGCGCGCGGCCTGCACAAAATTTTCGAGAACCAGGGCCTTTCTTACGTCGAAGTGACGCCCGCCATTTCCGAGATCACCGAAAATAAAAACTATTCCGACATCATGCTTATGAAGGGCGATCCGTTCACCCGGCGTTCTTACGTCAACACGCCGCGCATGGCGGACACCGGCCTTGGAACGAACCTTCCGGACTACGCTCTTAGCCTGCAGCAGAATCACGTGCTGCCGGTTTTGGGCACGGTCGTAGCACGGCACGTTGCTCAAGGGACAGAGCTGGGCAAAATCCTCAAGTCACTCGGCCGCTCTCATGCGCTCGCGGGCCAGGGCCTGGCCATCGCCGATAATGGACTCGTTTTACTTAACGGAAAGCCGCTCCAGATCAACGGACGGACCGCGGTCCTGACCGCTCAAGGATTGAAATCGGAAGAGGGACGCGCCGAACTGCGCGCTTCCGAATTTCCGAGAAGTGTCGCGCTCAACGTGCAGTATCTGGAAGAAAGACGGCTTCTCAACGGCGCGCCGGCGGACGAAGATCATGTCGTCATGCCGGAACCTCAGTATCAGCCGGCTTTGGTGGGCGCGGCGAATCCGGGCGCTCCGGTACAGAGCGGCACGACGGTTGTGGGCTATCAGCATTCGATTTATCTTCCGGGCACGGAAAGTTTTTTGCCCGGCGGCATTGCCACGGGACAAAGCCGCACGTACGGCACCGCGCCTACCGGTCCGGTTTCTTCCGGGGCTTCGGTCATGCCGATGTCGAGCCCCTCGGGAAGCATTGCTTCTCCGGACGGTAAAAAATCCATCGCATTGGAAGGCTCTTCTCTCGTCGTCCAGGACCTGCAGGATGCGAGCAAGACGATCCGTTATGACGCGCCGTTTCTTCTCAAAGTCAGCGGCATCCAGTCCTACGCCTTCAGCAGCGACAACAACTGGATCGTGATCGCGGACGGGCAGCGCATGGTCTATGCGTTTCATCTGAACAACCCCAATCTTCTCAACTCGCCCCAAGGTTCGGTGCGCGGATTCCAGATTCCGGGATTGGATCCCGCGTTTCTTTCGGGCATGCAGCGGAATCCGGAAGGTTACAACGTAAAGATCCTCGGCCGCTCTCTCGACCACCCGAACATTTTTAATGCGGAACTGATCAACGGCGAAACCTACCAGCTCTACCTCGACGACCATGAATTCCGCCAGGAATCCGGACCTGTCGTGACGCTGGCGCGGGAAAACGTCCCCGGCGCGCAGATCACGGCGCTTCCCGACACCTACACGGTCAGGGCCTTCAACGGCTCCACGATCACGAGCCGCACGGACCACGGCGTCACGTTTCATTACGATACCACGCATCAAAGCGCCACAGGCATCGGCATTACCTTCGATCAGCCCGCGGATCTGAGCCAGATGGGATTTTTGAAAATCGGAATCGAAGGCGTGGCTTCGCAGATCATGCTCACGATCAGGACCTACGACGCACAGACGGGCGGCACCATCGGCGCCCTGTATCTGGCCGACGTCCAAAACATTCCCGGAAAAGGCGCGGTCGTGGATTTGTCGAAACTCGCCAGCCAGGGGCGCGGCGTGGACCTGCGGCACGTGGGCGAAATCAATTTTACGCTGGGCATTGCCCACGCCGGCGGCGGCGAAATCCCGGCCACAGGAGAGGTGACGATCAATTTCGCTCCTTTTTCCCAAGCCACGCTCGCGGACGTGAACCTTCTCAGCCCGCAGCAGTCGGTGCTGACGGACATCGGTTTGATCGACAGCGGTGATGCGCCGCACACAACACGCGTCCCCGGAGACAAAGTGCGCGTGCCCGTGAAAGGCCCGGCCTTTGATTTCGGGGGCTTCACGTACGGCTTTCCTCTGAGCCGCGCGGAGATCGAGCGCCGCGGCAATCTCGTCTTCACGCTGGAAGCCGAAGGCGAGACCGGCAATCTTTTCATGGAATTTCAGAGTTCGGACCGTAAAGTGGTGAGAGTCGCGGTGGCGCTGACGCTGGCCGACGGCCGTAAAGTCTTTTCGATTTCGGCGCAGCAGCTCGCGTCGCTTCCGGATCTCAATTACGTGCAGGTGGTGGCGGAATCTAAAAACAGCGTTCCGCTGAACGGCGCGGTCACGATCGGGCTGCGTCCCGAAGGCCTTGAAATCTTCGGGCCATCGGCGTTGACGGCCCAGGACCTCACGGATTTTCAGTTTACCGGACAGGTTGTGTCGCTCGGAAACTCGGAAGACAGCCGGACCACGTTTAATCTTGCCGCGAAAACGGTCAGCGTGCATGTGAACACCGGCCCTGCCGGAGCGCTGAATGGATTTGCCGGCGGAGGCGCCACGTCGCTGCGCCCGCAGGTGGTGGGCGACCAGGTCGTGCTCGCGATCGCTTCGACCGCGGGAACGGTCCTCGATGTCGAGTTCAACGATTTCAGCACGGGGCAGCAGCGGAGCGTGAAATTCGAAGTCCAGGGCGTGGAAACCGGCCTGACGGTTTATGCTTTTCCGCGCGCGGCTTTTACCCGCGCCGGAATCCAGCCGGAAAACGTCTCGAACGTGATCGCCATTGCCTCGGTCAATCATGCCGGGCCCCAGGAAGGCGACATCATGATGAAGCTGGCCCCGCTTTCCGTCCCCGCGGGATGGACGGCCGCGGCCTCGAACGGCAACTACGCGTTTCATCTTGAATCCAACCGCCTGCCCAGCGGCGTTACGGAAGAAAAACTTTCTTTGATGGACCTGAGAACGGGCGCGGTTCAAATCCTCGCGCAAGCGCAGACGCCTTCCGGCGGAAGGATCGGAAGCGTTTACGACGTTTCTCCGGAATCGTTCCCGGGTTTCCCGGTCGTGGTTTACGAAACCGGAGGCCCGCGCACGGACAGCGGCCATTTTTTCACGGTGCACGTGCAGCGCATCGACAATGCCGCGCAGTATCAGGAAACCTACAGCCGGGTTCAGCAGGCGGAGCCCGTGCTTCAATCCGTCCGGTTTGAAAATAATATCGTAACGCTGACGACGCGGAACCGTTTTCCCAGCGGCACCGTGACTCAGGATCTCGACGCATTTGAAGTTGGCGCTGGCTCCATTCTCCGGAGCGGCCGTCCGCTTACGACGATTCTGACCGCGGGCACGGGCCTTCTCGTCGACCAGGACACGCCTATCGTGCTTCAGCCCGAGCACCTCGGCTCTGAAAGCGGCCGGTTGTTCCAGGTTTACGTCTATGATGCCAGCCAGGGGCAGGTGAACATGCCCACCAAACGTGTGCTCGGCCTCGGCGGGGATTCGAGCGGCGCTTATACGCTTCTCGATGGCTACACGACTCCCTCAGGAAAACAGATCATTTCCATTGGCGTCGACGGCAGCACCGCCAACCGCAGCGTGATCGAAGAACAAACGACCTTCAAGGTCCTGAATCTCCCGGGCGCCGTCATCTCGGTCCAATATAATGGAAACCTGGGAACGTACCGCGTCCGGAATAATGACGGGACGGAGCAGACCGTGGCCGTGAATTTCGACACCATGACGATTGTCCCGACCTTCGCGGACGTGAACCTCTTGACGCCACAGGAGTCGGTGCTGACCGGCATCGGCCTCATCGACAGCGGGGACCGGCCGAACACCACGCGTGTGCCCGGAGACAAAGTGCGCGTGCCGGTGCGCGGCAATACTTTTGATTTCGGCGGGTTCACTTACGTCCAGCCTCTCAGCCGCGCGGAAATCGACCGGCGGGGAAATCTCGTGTTTACCCTGGAAGCCGAAGGCGAGATCGGCAACGTCTTCGTGGAATTCCAGAGCTCCGACCGCAAGGTCGTGAAAATTCCGGTGACGATCGCGCCCGCGGACGGACGCAAGGTATTTACGGTGTCCGCGCAGCAGCTCGCCGCGCTTCCGAATCTCAATTACGTGCAAGTGGTGGCGGAATCCAAGGGCGCCGCGCTGAACGGCGCGGTCACGATCGGCCTGCGCCCCGAAGGCCTGGAAATTTTTGGACCTTCCGCGGCGCTGGCGACGCGCGATGTGACGGATTTTCGTTTCACGGGCCAGACCGTCTCGCTCGGCACGAGCGAAGACAGCCGCATTGTTTCAATCGACACCACCGGGAAAGCGGTGACCGTGCATGTGGATACGGGCTCCGCGGGAACGCTGAGCGGTTTTGCCGGCGGTGGCGCGACCGCGCTTCGTCCCCAAGTGGTGGGCGATCAAGTCGTGCTTGCGCTTTCGTCCACGGCCGGAACCATCTTGGACATCGAGTTCAATGATTTCACCTCAGGCCTGCAGCGGAGCGTGAAATTCGAAGTGCAAAGCGTGGGAACCGGCCTGACGGTTTATGCTTTTCCGCGCGCGGCGTTTACCCGCGCGGGCATTCAGCCGGAAAACGTCTCGAACGTGATTGCCATCGCGTCCGTGAATCATCCGGGACCTCAGTCGGGCGACATCAGCCTCCGGCTTGCGCCCGTGGAAAATCCTTCGGTCATCGTGGATCGCGAGATCATCATTGCCGGCAACACCGTGACGGGCACGAACCTGTCCACGGTGCTCGCGCAATCCGGCCTCGACCAGAAAGGCGTGACGCCGGCCAGCCTGAATTTTCCGGCGGGCCTCGAAAACGCGCACTATTACGCGGCGCTCATCCACACGTCCGAAGGCGACAAGTATTTTGTCGCCTACAGCGGGCAGATCAATCACTATGAAACGCGGACTTCGTACACGACCGGTTACGGCGACCACGGTGTGCCCATTTCCATCCCGTATACTTACAGCGCGCTGGTCTCGGTCAATCCCGTGGGAGGCCTTTATTACGTGCGCCCGGGGCATGAGACTTTGCGCAAGGACGTGGGGCCTCTGGGCAGCATCGGTTTTAATCCCGGCGCGGAGCTCATCGTGCAGCGCCAGTACGCGAGCAATTTCGTGGCGGATTCCATCCGCCCCGACGGCACGTTTGCCGCGAGCGTGCGGGAAGTGGTGGTGGCGGACAGAACGCTTTCGAATCCCGAGTTTTTTTATGCGACGCGGTACCAGGGCGGCGCTGCGCCGTACGTTTATGACGTTTACCGCAAGGACGGCACGCTCGTCGCGACGTTCACGAAAACCATGAACCTCGGTCCGTCTTCGGTCAATGCTGTGGGCGTTCCAGACGTGTCGCCGGACAGCCACTATCTGATCCTGGGCCAGCAAAGCCGTTCGCTTTACACGGGCCATGACACGAAACGCTTGTATGTCCTTGTCTATGACGCGCAGACCGGCCGGCAGCTGCCGGGATTCACGATCCAGGACGTGGACAATCAGGCGCTGACGATTCCCTCGGACATCCGTTTTATGCCCGGATCCAGCCGTTACGTGCGCGTGCTTTATCCGACCGGGCAGGCGGATTTCTATGACGTGACCAGCGGTCAGAAGGTGAATGTGCGTTCCAGCGTGCTGGCGCCGGGGCTGATCAATTATTTCCCGCCGGAAGGCACGGCGTTCCAGATCGACGCGCGGAACGGACAGTTCCACCTCCTCGAGCTTCCGGCCATCATCTCGGTCAATACCAACGTGGTCGGCACTTCGTTTGTCCGCCTCGTGAACACGGCGCACGGCGAGCTTCAGATTTATCACAACAGCCAGCGCTCCAACGACAGCCTTGTCGTTTTCAATGCCCGCACCGGTTACGTGCAGGTGGATTCCGCCCAGGGCTTTCCTTTCGTGGGAGAAGGCGAAGAAGCGGCCGTGGCGTTCAGCCCGAGCGGCAATCAGATCGCGATCGCCGGCGGCGTCAACCGCGTGTACTTTATTCCTTACAAAGAATTCGCGCAGACCGGCACGGTGGATCTCGTCAATCTGCCGCTGAATTCCCAGACCGGCCGGACGCAGCGCGCGGTTAAAATCACGTTCGAATCCGAAACCGTGGCGATCGTCGAAACCAAAGCCACGATCACGACGCCGCAGGGAGTCGTCACCGGAGAAATGCCGGGAGACAAATTCAAGATCGACCTCGGCACGCATCCTGCCACGGTCACCCGGATTTCCGGGCTGCCGGCCGGCTACACGCTGGCGCCTTCGAACGCCAACTTCGCGTTCCGCACCGACGTGCTGAACGGCTATCTGCTGCGCCTGTTTTTGCTGGACGTGCGCACGGGCCAGGAGCAGCAGCTCGCGACCGCGTCCATCGAATCCTACGGCGACCAGGTTTTCAAAGTTCACGACGTTTCGCCGCAGGGCGACTTCGCGGCCTTCGGCATCGCGGGCTCGAATGCACGCGTGCAGAAAATCAGCAATGCCGCGCAGGGGATTTCAGTGCCGATCACCTACGGCCTCAACACGATTACTTGGACCACGCTTCCGGGCGGCGACCGCGCCGTGGTTCTGGCTAGCCCGAACCCTGCGATCAACAAGACCGTGAATCTCCGGACGCTTCAAGTTGAGCCGACGCTTCCAGCAGGCTACAGGCTTGCCGCATCAAACCCTAATTATGCGTTTGCCGTGAAGCTCGATGCGACGCAGCTGAACGCGAATCTCTACCTCATCGACGTGCGCAATCCTACAAATGAGATCCTGGTCGGCGGCGGAAGCCGCGTGCGCCACAGCCCGGGGAAGTACGACATTTCGCCCGACGGCAGCGTCGTGGTCGCGGCTTTCTATGAAGCCGGCCCGATTCTCGGCCAGCTTTCACAGGTGAACTTTTACCGGCGCTCCGATCTCGAAGCGGGCAACCGCACGCCGGTTAAAACCATTGGACCGGCCGCGGCCAATTCCATCCGTTTCGAGCCGGGTTTCGCGGTTGTGGAAGCCACGGTGAGGACGGCGTCCTATCCGAACGAGCCGGCGACGGAATCGAAGACCTTCCGCGTTTCGCTTTCGGATTTCCTCCCGGCGGTCCCGGCGGGATTCACGGTGACGCCGTCGAATCCTGCTTACGCGTTCCACGAAGTGCGTGCGGGCGAAACCATTCAGAGGCCCGGAAGCAATGTCCAGCGCATTGTCCTCTTGAACCGGCTGACGTCCGAGCAAAGTGAGCTTACGGTCGTCGATCATCCGGAACACGTGGACGTAAGCCCGGACGGAAGATTCGCGATCGTATCTTCGTACATTCCGCAGGGCGCGCAGACGGCCTTTATAAGGAAGCAGTCCACGATTTTCGTCCGCGATTTGAACGCGAAGACGAACCGGAACATCGATCTTCCGGATGCGAAGCCGGTTCTGGACGCGCGCTTTTTGCCGGGCTCCAGCAGCTTGATCCGAGTCGTTTACAAAAACGGCGAGGCCGAGCTTTACGACGCGGCCTCGGGGCAGAAAGTCACGCTTCGGAAAGACGTGCTCGCTCCCGGCCTGGTCAATTATTTTCCGCCGAACCAGGGCAAGGCCTTTCAAGTGGACACCCGCCAGGGGCAGGCCGAGCTCATCGAGCTTCCTCCCGTGATCGCGGTCCGCACGAACGTGGCCGGAACTTCTTTCGTGGGCCTCGTGCAAACCGCGCATGGAGAACTGCAGGTTTACAATTACGACGAACGTTCGAATACGCATGTCGTTGTTTTCAATGCCAGGACGGGTTACGTGCAGCAGGACTATGCCCAGGGCTTCGGCAGCGATTCGCCGGTGGTTTTCAGCCCGAGCGGCAATCAAATCGTGACCGCCAACAGCATCAACCGCGTTTACCTGATTCCTTACCGGGAATTCGCGCAGACCGGGAGGACGGAAGTGATCAATCTCCCGCTGAGCACGAAAACCGGACACCTGCAAAGGGCGGTCGGGTTCACGTTCCAGTCGGAAAAAATAATCGTCGCCTCGACTAGGGCCACGGTCGCCACGCCGCAGGGCATTGTGACCGGCGAGATTCCGGGCGACACGTTCAAGATCGATTTGAACACGCGCCCGGCTACTGTGACGATCATGCGTCATGCGCCTCCGACGCCCGTGACACCGCGGCCGCAGCCCGGACCCGTGCAAGGCCCTGTGCAGCAAGGGCCCAAGACTCCCGTGAAGGCGGAAAAGCCGCGGGAGCAAAAGCCGGGCGTGAGCCCCTTGTTTTTCCTGCCGCCGAATGCGCTCAATGCCATGACCGCGCCGCACGTGGACGTGAATCCCGTGGTGCTCAACGCGCTTTTCGGAAATGGTAATCCCACTCTGCCCGCGCAGGCGCTCCCTGTTCCGCAGAAGCAGCCGCTTTCCCCTTACGGTTATTTCGGAGGAGGGGGCGACCTCATTCCCGACCAGATCATCGAAGGCAATACGCCGCTCGGGCGCGTGCGTATCGAGTATTTCGCGCGTGAAACCCGGGAAGGCCTGCTGCACACCTTCCGTATCACGGTGACGGACGCGGAAGGCCGGACAACCCAGCTCCAGATCCAAATCCGCACGCCGCAGGGCACGGCGCCGTTCCGGAAGCTGGAAATCCGCGGCACCAAGGTTTTGGGAGACGGGGAAGAAATCCTCGATTTCGAAAAGAGGCTCAAAGAAAAGGCGGAGAACGAAAGACGAATCGATGAATTGTTCGCCGATCACGACGAACTTTCGGATCTCGGCCTGGCGGTCGTGCTGTCCGGCGTTTATCTGGGCGGGACTTCGCCGGTAGCGCCCACCAAAAAAGTGACGCGCATTGTTCCGCCGCGGAAGTCGGAGCTTCGCATCAGTGCTCCCGCGGCCGTTTCCGAGGACGTGCTGACGCGTTATTTTGCCCGGTATCCGAATACGCTGGACGCCGTCGCGGAAACCGCGCACGTCGCGGCCGACACAATCGGCTATGCGCATCGCGTGGATGATATAGTTTTCCGCGCGCTGCTGGACAAGATCGTTCCTGCTGTGGCGAAAGTCGCGCAGATCGATGTGGCCAGCTTCCGTTCGGAAATCGACTCGAGCATTGCTGCCACACAGAAGCTGCTGGCCAACGGCACGCTTGTCCTGGAAGGCGCGGGCTCGGTAATTCTGACGACGTCAGGCGCGCTGCAGGACCGCAAGCCCTTGCTGCTCGCGGCCATCCCGTTCATGGTGGCGCTTGCCAAGCAGGACAAAACCGGAACGTACGCGCAGTCGTTCAAGCTCGTGGGCGAAAATGCCCGCGCGTTGAAAGACGCGGTGTACGCGGCGAGTAACAATCTCACTCCCGAAGAAAAGAACCTGGTGGGCAAGATCGTGGATTTCGCGACGCAGCCGAATACTTCCTTGTCGGATGTGGTCGGCGAGTACATCCACCAGGAAGAAAAGAGCAACCGCTCCGTCGCCGTATCGCTGAAAAGCGAAGAAGCGTCGCAGCTTTCCAAGGTGCTCGCAAATATCCTCAAGACGATAGAAAACGCCCAGGAAATGAAAGTCAGCGGCAACCCGCAGGCCCTCGTCAAGACCGCGGAGGCTTATGTGACGCGCGCGCTGCTGCTCCTCGACCTGGCGTCGAAGCTCAAGATGAGCGCCGAGCTTTTGAAACAGCAGCCGGACCAGATCGCGGTTTTGATCCGCGAATATTTCGCGCAGAAATTGCCGGACATCCACGTGGACGTGGCAAACGACGGTTCTTTCGATCTGCCGCTGAATGCCGTGGCCGCGCAGCTCGCGATCTTCAAGGCCGCGCAACGGAAGGTGGATGCCGCCGCATAAGACGGCGGTTTCTCCGTCCGCCGCTTATGCGGTACTCGGCTATCAAGCCGAGTGCGGCATAAGCTGGAGAAAAAAACTTTGTTCTTTGGAAGAAACGCTGGCTTTTCCAAGGGACGGCAACAAAAGAGGCGCCTTTTACGGGCGCCTCTTTTGTTTCATGGGGACAGGTCCTTGGACCTGTCCCCTGGACCTAGCGGATCTCGAGGAATCTTGCGGCTTTGGTGAGATTGCGGCAGCCGGTTTTGGTGACGACGACCACGTCTTCGAGGCGCACGCCGCCGAGGCCTTCATAATAAAGGCCGGGCTCCACGGTGACCACGTGGCCGGCTTTCAGGATGTCTTTCACGCCGCCGACGCGCGGCAGCTCGTGGATGTCCAGGCCCAGGCCGTGGCCCGTGCCGTGGAAAAAGCCCTGCATGCGTCCGTTGATGAGACCGGTCTTGAAGCCCTGCGCTTCGAAGGACGCGTGGATTTTCGCGTGCACCTGGCTCGCGTCCACGCCTTCGCGGATCATGCGGAAGCCGATCTCCTGGCCTTCGTGTACGGCCGCGTACATTTTTTTGAGCTTGGGGGAGGCCTTGCCTTTGACGACCGTGCGCGTGAAGTCCGCGTAATAACGGCTGCCCGAATCACGCGGGAAGATGTCCATGATGATGGACTGGTTCGCATAAATGGGCCCGGTGCCGCGGTCATGCGGGTCCACGGCGTGTTTGCCGCAGGAGATGATCGTGTTTTCCGCGATGCAGTCGTTTTCCATCAGGCTTACGTTGACGACCTTTTTCAGGAACTCGGAAGTGACGAGCGTGCCGCGGTAATAAACTTTGCCTTTTTTGATCACGGATTTTTTCAGGACGTCGACGGCGGCGGCAAAAGCTTTTTCCACCTGGCGGATCGCCTTCTCGATGGCTTTGACTTCCGCGGCGGACTTCACCACGCGCTCGGGAAAAAACGGATCCGGCTGCCTTTCGAGTTTGAAGCCTCTCTCGCGCAGAGGGTCGGCGTATTCCAGCGCGAAGTTGCCGGGCACAGCCACGTCGCGCACCTTTTTTCTTTCCAGGAAGTCCGTGACCAGGTCCACGTAACCGGGCCGCTTGCCCGTCCGTTCCTTGTATTCCCGGGCCAGGACAGAAGTGGAGATGACCTCGTGGACATTGGCCTGCTTGCGCGCGCGGTCCACTTCGAGGTCGTTCATGAGCAGGTATTTCTTGCCCTTGATCTGCAGGAAGATGAAAGGGTCCGGGGCAATGAACTGCGTGGCGTAATAAAGATTCGCGTCGTATTCGCTCGCCGCGATCATGAGAATATTTCGATTGTCCGTCTGCTTTTTCATTGCGGGTTCCTCAAGTTTAAGTATCATTGTAGAGGTTTTGCCGGAACCGGAACAAGTTTTTTATCGGTATCTTTATCTTTTGATTGAGGAGCGCATGGGCAAGTTCGTCAAAGTGGCCAAGAAAAGCGAAATCCCGACCGACCGCGGGCTTTGCGTCGAGGCGGGCGGGCGCGAGATCGCGCTTTTCAAAATAAATGACAAGGTGTATGCCATCGACCACATCTGCCCCCATGCCGGCGGCCCGCTTGCCGAAGGCGCGGTGCACGGCGAACAGGTCATGTGCCCCTGGCACGGCTGGGAATTCAACATCAAGAACGGCCAGTGCGGCTTCAATTCTGCGCTGAAGCAGGACGTTTTTAAGGTGAAAGAAGACGGCGACGACGTGTACGTCGAAGCCTGAGCGCCTCTTCGGGCCGTGCGCTTCGCCTTGTCCCGCTTGAGTTTCCAGAATTTCACGTTGACGCTCCCGTAGAAAAACGATAAACTCCTCAATCTCATGCCCACTCAGACAAAAACCGTGAAAACACCCTCGATCGAAGAACTCAAGGCCAAGGCCAAACAAATCCGCAGGGACATCGTCCACATGACGGCGGTGGCCGGTTCCGGCCATCCCGGCGGTTCCTTGTCCGCGACGGAAATCCTTACGGCGCTTTACTTTGCGGTGATGAAGCACGACCCGAAAAGCCCCAAATGGGCCGACCGGGACCGCTTCATTCTGAGCAAGGGCCATGCTTCTCCGCTTCTTTATTCCGTGCTTGCCGAGGCCGGCTATTTCGACCGCGATCTTCTGCCGACTTTCCGCAAATTGAACAGCCCGCTGCAGGGACACCCGGACCGCCGGCGCCTTGCGGGCGTGGAAGCATCCACGGGTTCGCTCGGCCAGGGGCTTTCCATCGGCATCGGACACGCGCTCGCGCGGCGCCTCGACCAGAAATCTTTTTATACCTACGTGGTCGTCTCGGACGGCGAATCCAACGAAGGTCAGATCTGGGAAGCCGCGGCCATGGCCGCCCACCACAAGGTGGACCACCTGATTACGTTTTTGGACTACAACAAATTCCAGCTCGACGACGCCACGCACGTGATCTGTAACATGGAGCCCATGGGCGCGAAGTGGGCGAGCTTCGGCTGGAACGTGCAGGAAATCGACGGCCATGACCTCGGCCAGATCCTCGCGGCGGTGGAAAAAGCCAAGCAGGTGAAGAACCAGCCGGCCATCATCGTCTGTCATACCGTGAAGGGCAAAGGCATTTCCTTCATGGAGAACAACAATCATTTCCACGGCGTTTCTCCGACGAAAGAAGAAATGGAAAAAGCCCTGAAGGAGCTCAGCTGATGCCGCTCGAGAAAAAGTACGGCAAAGCGACGCGCGACGCATACGGCGAAGCGCTGGTCGAACTCGGAAAAGAAAATTCCAGCGTGGTTGTGTTGGACGCGGACCTTTCCAAGTCCACGAAGACCGCGAAATTCGGCGAGACTTTCCCGGACCGTTTCTTCAACGTCGGCATCCAGGAAGCGAACCTTGTCGGCGTGGCTTCAGGCCTTGCCGCCGCCGGAAAAATTCCTTTTATCTCCAGCTTCGCGACGTTCCTCATGAGCAAAGGCTTTGACCAGATGCGCATGGCCGTCGCCTTTTCCGAATGCAACGTGAAGATGGTCGGCACGCACGGCGGCATCTCGATCGGCGAAGACGGCGCTTCGCAGATGTCGATCGAAGACTTCGCGCTGGCCGCCGCGCTTCCGGGTGTTGCCGTGATCGGCCCTGCCGACGAATTCTCCGCGCGCGACCTGATCAAAGAAGCCGCGAATTATCCGCATCCCGTTTACGTCCGCGTCGGACGCCCCAAGGCGCCGCTGATTTACAACAAGCAGGGCGTCGCCAAGATCGGCAAGGCCAACCGCCTGCGCGAGGGCAAAGACGTTTCCATCGTGGCCAACGGCCTCCTGGTTTTCGAAGCGCTTTCGGCCGCGGAAACGCTTGCCGCAGAAGGCATCCAGGCTTCCGTCGTCGACCTTCATACGATCAAACCCCTCGACGAAGCCCTCCTCGTCGAAGAAGCCAAGAAGGGCCGCATGGTCGTGGCCGAAGAGCACCAAATCTGGGGCGGTGTCGGCAGCGCGGTGGCGCGCTTTCTGGCCGGCGCGCATCCCTGCAAGATGGAATTCGTGGCGATCAACGACACGTTCGCCGAATCCGGTGCCCCGGACGAAGTGATGGAAAAATACGGCATGACCGCGCAGGGCATTGTCCGGGCCGTCAAAAAAGTCCTTTCTAAATAATTTCCTTCGCAGTCCTGTTCCTTTGGGTTGAACGATGATTTCTCGTTCCAGCAAAATCTTTTTTGCTTTTACCCTCCTTTTATCCCCCGCGTCGTTTTCCTTTGCCGCCGTTTCCCAAAAAGCCATGGTGGCCACGGCCGAACCCCTGGCCACGCAAGCGGCGGTCGAGACTCTCAAGCTGGGAGGCACGGCCGCGGATGCCGCCATTGCCGCGCAATGGGTGCTGAATGTCGTGGAGCCGCTTTCCTCGGGCCTGGGCGGCGGAGGCTTTTTCGTTTACTACGAAGCGGCCACTCGGAAGGTCTACACGTTCGACGGCCGCGAAACCGCGCCGGCCGCCGCGTTTCCGGAAATGTTCCTGGATAAACAAGGCAAGCCGTACGAATTCTGGCCGGACCGCAACACAGGAGGCCTTCCGGTGGGCGTGCCCGGCACGCTGCGGCTTCTCGAAACCGTGCACCAGAGATTCGGCAGCGGCAAGATCCCGTTCGGAAAGCTTTTTGAGCCAGCCATTGCCGTGGCCGAAAACGGATTTCCGGTTTCGGAAAGGCTGTCCGCCTACATCGACGGCGAAGCGCCGCGTCTTCATCTTTTCCCGGGGCCGCGCCGCATTTTTCTCGACGCCCAGGGCCAGGCTCTCAAACCGGGAACGATTCTCAAACAGCCGGAGCTCGCCAAGACGTTCCAGCTGATTGCCGAGAAAGGCCCGTCGGTTTTTTACGAAGGGGAGATGGCCGAAGAAATCGTCCGTGCCGTGCGCGGCGCGTCCTTTCATCCGGGCCTCATGACCCTTGAAGATTTGAAGGCTTACCGCGTCAAAGAACGCGAGCCCGTGAAAGGCGAGTACCGCGATTACGAAATCTGGAGCATGGGGCCGCCTTCTTCCGG
>DATJFP010000066.1 GCA_035495615.1 Verrucomicrobiia bacterium
GGGGAGCCTTCGCCCGAAATCTTGGCGCCCATTTTTTTCAGGAACTTCATCAGGTCCACGATCTCGGGTTCGCACGCCGCATTTTCGATGCACGTCTTGCCCTTGGCCAGGACCGCGGCCATCACCACGTTCGCCGTGGCCAGCACCGACGACCCGAACGAGCCGCCGAGATAAATGTCGGCACCTTTTAACTTTTTCACGGCCGTCGCGTTGACGTACCCGTGCTGGATGTCGATCTTCGTGCCCAGCGCTTCGAGCCCCTTCAAATGAAGGTCGATGGGGCGCGGCCCGATCACGCATCCGCCGGGCAGCGACACTTCCGCGTGGCCCGTGCGCGCGAGCAGCGGGCCCAGCACGCAGACCGAAGCGCGCATGGTGCTGACGAGCTTGTACGGCGCGAGCGACTTCAGGTTCTTTCCCGCGTTGATCCGCACATTGCCATTGTCGTACATGGCTTTCGCGCCCAGCGCGCGAAGCAGCTTGATCATCGTATGGATGTCGCGCAGGTCCGGAACGTTCTCGATAATGGATTCGCCTTCGCCGAGAAGCGCGGCCGCCATGATGGGAAGCGCGGAATTTTTCGCGCCGGAAATTTCGACTTCGCCCTTCAGCTTGCGGCCGCCCGTAATGACGATTTTATCCATGCGCCTTATCCATCGTTTTTTTATGGGCCATGAGGACCCGTTCCAGGTTCAAATCATCTTTAAAAATTTCGACGCACGGAAATCCGGCTTCTTGAAAAATTCCTGCGACGTCCTTGGCCTGGCCTTCGCCCATCTCGACCAGCACGCGTCCATCGGCCTTCAGCAGCCGGGCCGCCTGGGCCGCGATCCTGCGGTAAAAAAAGAGGCCATCCGGGCCTCCGTCGAGAGCCGCACGCGGTTCCTTTAAAATCTCCGGCTCCACGCGCGCCCAATCGTCGTAAGAAAAATAAGGCGGATTCGAAAAAATAACGTCAAAACAGGCGTCCGGGAAAAAAGCTTCCAGCAGGTCCGCGCACAAAAACGAGCCGCGCTCCGTCAATCCGTAAGACGCGGCATTCTCGCGGGCTGTTTGCAGCGCGCCGCGGGAAATGTCGGAAAAGACCGCGCGGGCTTTCTCAAAATGCCTCAGCAGCGCGACGCCGATGGCCCCGCTTCCGGAGCCCAGGTCCAAGAAAGAAAACGCGCTGCGTTTTTCAAAGCCGGAGACGCGGATAAAGCTCTCGAGCATGCATTCGGTTTCGGGGCGCGGGATAAGGCAGAAAGCGTTCACCTTGAGCTTTTCTTCCCAAAAGCAGGCCGTGCCGGTCAAGTAAGCAAGCGGGTTGCGGTCCTTGCGCGCCAAAACCAGGCTTTCATATTTATGACAAAGATCTTGTTCTAAAACCGCCGTGCGCCCGAGATAAAGGCCGGACCGCGGCAGGCCCGTGATTTCCGCAAGGAGGAATTCTGCGCTGGCGCACGCTTCTTCGGGACCGAGAGGTTCCAGTTCTTTTTTGCCCCAGTCCAGGAGTTCCGAGAGGGTCTTGGGACGCGACGCTTCCGCTGGATTTAGCGGGCTTTCGGACGAACCGGTCTTTTTTGCGGGATCAAGCAGCATCCGTGGCAAGCCTCCGGTTTCTTTCATCCCGTTCCAGGGCCTGGACAAGCTCGTCCAAATGGCCGTTTAAAATATCATTCAGGCTATGCAAAGTCAAACCGATTCGATGGTCGGTGACCCGCTGGTCCGGATAGTTGTAAGTCCTGATTTTACCGGACCTATCCCCCGATCCAATCTGCTGCTTCCGCTCCTTGGCCTGCTCCTGCATGATTTTCTGCTGCTGGGCGTCGTAAAGACGGGCCCGCAGGATGCGCATGGCGCTGGCTTTGTTCTTGTGCTGGGACCTCTCGTCCTGGCACTGCACGACCAATCCCGTGGGCAAATGGGTGATTCTGACGGCCGATTCGGTCTTGTTCACATGCTGGCCGCCGGCGCCGGAAGCCCGGTAAACGTCGATCTTCAGGTCTTCGGTCCTGATCTGGACCTCGGTTTCGTCGGCTTCGGCCATAATCGCCACCGTCACGGCGGAAGTATGGATCCGGCCGCTGGCCTCCGTGGCGGGAACCCGCTGCACCCGGTGGATGCCGCTTTCATATTTGAAGAGAGGGTAGGCGTTCTCCCCGCTGACGCCGAAAACGATTTCCTTAATCCCCCCGATGCCCGTATCGCTGGATTCCATGACCTCGACTCTGAGCTTGTGCGAAGACGCGAACTTGCTGTACATCCGGAAAAGATCGGCCGCGAAAAGCCCGGCCTCCTCGCCGCCCGTACCCGCGCGGATTTCCACGATCACGTCGCGCCCGGCGCGCGGATCATCGCCCCGGAGCAAAAGCGTTTCCACTTCGTCGAGAAGCACGGCGCGCTTGTCCTTCAGCGTTTTGCTTTCTTCCCAGTACAGGTCCTTGAGCTCCTTGTCGAGCCCCTTGGAGTTCAGCTCCTCTTCCAAAACCTTGATCTCGTCGTCCACCTTGCGATACTGCGCGAAGGCCTCGACGAGCGGCTTCAGATGCGCCATCTCTTTCATGAGTTTCTGGTAACGCGTCTGGTCCTTGATGACTTCAGGACGACTGACTTCTTCCTGCGTTTCCGCGAAGCGTTTTTCGATTTTGGCAAGACGGTCGTAGTAAATCAATTCCTGGTCCTTTTGAGACGTGGAGCAAATGACGCGGGGCAAGGTTGTTACATCCAAAGTCCGAGCGGTGAGGTTGAAGCATATCCTCACCGCGTGACGATAGGGCGAATGCCCTATCCAAAGTCCGAGCGGTGAGGCCTTGAAGCATGTCCTCACCGCGTGACGATAGGGCGAATGCCCTATCGTCTAAAATGAAAAAAGACCTCGAACAAAGGTCTTTTTTCACAAACCCGCTTTTTTTCCGCTACTTCTTTTCCGTAGCTTCTTTCGCCTGTTCTTTTTCCTTGCTCTTCGCCGCCGCTTCTTTCAGCTTCTGCGCGATGGAAACCGGCGCCGCTTTTTTCTTCTGGTTGCCGACAGCCACCTTCGCGCCGAACTTCTTCGTCAGGCGGTCGATGCGTCCGGCCGTGTCCATGAGCTTCTGCTTGCCCGTGAAAAACGGGTGCGACGCGCTCGACAGGTCGAGATAAACCAGCGGGTAGGTCTTGCCGTCTTCCCACGTGATCGTTTCCTGCGTCTTCACCGTCGAGCGGGTGAGGATCGCAAAATCCGCGGCCATGTCTTTGAAAACGACTTCTCTGTATTCGGGGTGTATTCCTTTTTTCATTTTATTTCTCCACCTTATTCATGCTGAGTAAAAACTCGGCATTGGATTTTGTCTTCTTGAGACGCTCAATTAAAAGCTCCATGGCTTCGGCAGGATTCAGCTCGTTCAGAACCTTGCGAAGCACCCACACCCGGGCAAGCTCATCGGGATGCATGATGAGGTCTTCTTTACGGGTGTTGGATTTTTTGATGTCGATGGCGGGGTAAATGCGTTTCTGGAACAGCGCGCGGTCAAGCTGCAGTTCCATGTTACCCGTGCCTTTGAATTCTTCGAAGATCACGTCGTCCATACGCGAACCGGTGTCGACAAGCGCTGTCGCGATGATCGTGAGGCTTCCGCCTTCTTCGATGTTACGCGCCGCGCCGAAGAAACGTTTCGGGCGGTGCAGGGCGTTCGAGTCCACACCGCCGGAAAGAATCTTACCGGAGTGCGGGACGACCGTGTTGTACGCGCGCGCAAGACGCGTGATGCTGTCCAGCAGAATCACGACGTCGCGCTTGTGCTCGACCAGGCGCTTGGCCTTTTCGAGCGCGATTTCGGCGACCTGCACGTGGCGTTCGGCCGGTTCGTCAAAAGTCGACGATACGACTTCGCCGCGGACAGAACGCTGCATGTCCGTGACTTCTTCAGGACGCTCGTCGATGAGCAGCACGATCAGATACGCGTCCGGGAAGTTCTTCGTGATCGCGTTGGCAATCTTCTGGAGCAGGATCGTTTTACCGCTGTACGGCGGGGCCACGATCAGCGCGCGCTGGCCGAAACCGACCGGCGTCAGAAGGTCCATGACACGCGTCGAGATTTCCTCGTGCGCGGTCTCGAGGTACAGCCTCTTTTCCGGATAAAGCGGCGTCAGGTTGTCGAACGGGATCTTGTCCTTGATCGTTTCCGGATCTTCGAAGTTCACGAGTTCGACTTTGAGCAGCGCGAAATAACGTTCGCCTTCTTTCGGCGGGCGGATCTGGCCGCTGACGCAGTCGCCGGTGCGAAGATTGAAACGGCGGATCTGGCTCGGGCTCACGTAAATGTCGTCCGGCGACGGCAGGTAATTGTAGTTCGGGGACCGCAGGAATCCGAAGCCGTCTTCCAGGATTTCGAGCACGCCTTCGCCGAACATCAGGCCGGATTTCTCCGCCTGGCCCTGCAGGATCTTGAAGATCAGGTCCTGTTTCTTGATGCCGATCGTCTGTTCGACGCCCAGCTTCTTGGACAGTTCCTGCAGCTCGCTCATCTTCATATCTTTGAGCGTCGCCACGTCCAGTCCTTTGTCGCCGCCTTTCAGGTCGCCGGAAGGACGGGCCACCGCCGCGCTTTCCATTTCGGCCGCGGCTTCGGATCCATCCTGAGCAGGACCGTTCTCGCGGGTGTAGTCGCTGTTTCCGGGAACCCTCTTCGGCATATCACCGGGTCCGGGTTTCCGGGGCGGAATGTCGTTCCTTCTTGGCTGGTGCATTTTTTCCCTTGGCATAGATTTAATGTGCTCCTTTCAAAGCAGTGTCTAATTTATTCCAGATTTTTTTTACCTGCTCCTTGGTTTTGGCCAGGGAGCCTGAATTGTCGATGACTAAATGGGCTCGCCGTGCTTTTTCTTCCAGCGGCATCTGCGCCGCCAGGCGCGCGCGGATTTCTTTTTCCGTGAATCCGTCTTCCTCGAGCCTCGCCCAGATCGCTTTCTCCGGCGCGGTCACCACGACGTTCGTGAAGCAGTACTGGTCGTAACCGGTTTCGTAGAGCAGCGGGATCTCGAGGACCACCATGCGCTCTTCCGCGTCCGCGATTTCTTCCGCGATCCGCTTGAACACGTATGGATGGACCAGGCTTTCCAGGTCTTTTCTCCGCTCGGCGTCCGAGAAAATGATCTTCGCCAGCTTTTTCCTGTCGAGCTTTTGCCCGTCGAGCGCGTCCTTGAACTGCGTCTTGATCTTCGCAAAAGGCTCGCTGCCTTTTTCCAGCGCTTCGTGCGCGAGCCGGTCGGCGCTGACGACGAACGCGCCGAGCTCCTCGAACAAATGCGCGACCGTGCTTTTTCCCGAACCAAAGCATCCGGTAAGCCCGACAATCATCCGCTCAGGCCGCGGCGAGATCAGTTCTTGTACCATGATTCCCCCACCCGGACGTCGGCACGCAGCGGGACTTTCAGGGCGTAAGCTTCTTCCATTCCTTTTTTGACAAGGGATTCAAGCCGCCCCATCTCCGGCTCCGGCCCGTCGAACACGAGTTCGTCGTGGACCTGCATCACCATGAGAGATTGAAAGGATTCCTTTTCAAGCCGTTTCTGGATGGCGACCATGGCGAGCTTGATCAAATCCGCGGCCGAGCCCTGGATCGGCGCGTTGATCGCGGTGCGCTCGGCAAACTGCCGGAGCTGGCCGTTCGTGGATGAGATCTCCGGAAAGTACGTGTGCCTTCCCAGGAGCGTAGTCAAATAACCCTGCTTGCGGGCCTTTTCTTTCTGGGATTCCAGGAAATCGCGGATGCCGGCATAGCGGGTGAAATAATTTTTAATGAACGCATCGGCTTCGCCAACGGGAATACCGAGGTCCTGAGACAGGCCGTAGGCGCTTTTGCCGTATATGATACTGAAATTTATGGTTTTGGCTACATTTCTCATTTCAAAAGTGACATCCTTCTCCGCGACCCCGTAAAGCAGGTTGGCGGTGAAGTTATGAATGTCGCGCTCTTCCTTGAACGCCTTCATCAGGTTTTTGTCCCCGCAAAAATGCGCCAGGACGCGCAATTCGATCTGGGAATAGTCGGCCGAGAGAATCCGTCCGGCCGCGCCCTTCCATGGACGGGGGATGAAGGCCTTGCGGACTTCGCGGCCTTCCTCGGTCTTGATCGGGATGTTCTGCAGGTTCGGGTCTGAACTCGAAAGCCGGCCCGTCACGGTCGTCGTCTGATTATAAGAAGTGTGCACCACCTTTGTTTCCGGGTTGATCATCTCCGGCAGCGCGTCCAAGTATGTTGATTTCAGCTTCGCCTTTTCGCGGTATTCCAGAATGAGCCTCGGCAGCTCGTACTGGACCGCGAGCTTTTCGAGCACGCTCATGTCCGTGGAATAACCGGTCTTGGTCTTCTTCGCCGCGGGAAACTTTTTCTTCACAAAAAAGATTTCCGCCAGCTGCTTGGTCGAATTGATGTTGAATTCCTCGCCCGCCTCTTCGTAGATTTTTACCGTGAGCTTCAGAAGGTCCGCGGCCGCTTTTTTGGAAAGCGCGCCGAGCAGCTCCGTGTCGAGATAAACGCCGTTCATTTCCATCTGCGCCAAAACGAGCATGAGCGGCATTTCGAGATCATCGAAAAGTTTGGTGAGGTTTTTTTCTTCGAGCTTTTTGCGCATAAGCGGCATGAGACGGAAAACGCAGTCCGCATCTTCGCAGGCGTAATCGGTGATTTTTTCGAGCTCCACCTGGTCCATGGTGATCTGCGCCTTGCCCTTGCCGATCAAGGACTCGGTCGTCACCTTGCGGATACTCAGATGCTCGAGCGAGATGTCGTCGAGGTTGTGATTCAGCTTCACGGGATTGATGAGGTAACTCGCGATCATGGTATCGTCGGCGATTCCGGCAATCGTCACACCGCTTCTTTTCATGACCATGTAATCATATTTGATGTTCTGCCCGTATTTTTCGATCTTCGCGTCTTCCAGCGCGGGCCTCAAAACTTCGAGCGCGGTTTCAAGCGGCAGCCCCTGGCCCTGGTGCTTGTCCGACCGAACGGGAACATAATAGGCCTTGGCTTTTTCCCAGCAGAAGCTGAGCCCGACCAGATGCGCGCGCATGGGATCCGGATGCGTGGTCTCGGTGTCGAAGCTGAACGCCTTGGCCTTTTTCAGGTTCGCGGCCAGTGCCTTCAGGGCTTTTTCGTCTTTGACCTGTTCGTAATTGCAATCGCCGCGGCCGCTTTCCTCGCAGGGCACTTCCCTGCCCTTCAGGAGATTGCGGAATTCGTAGCGCTGCAAAAGGCCCACGAGCTTTTCTTCGTCCGGCGGGCCAAGCTCGAGCTTTTCCCAATCGATGTCCATTGGGACTTTAATGTCGATCGTCGCGAGTTCCTTGGAGAGCCGCGCGGATTCGGAATTGTCCTTGATCATGTCCTGCAGGCGCTTGGATTTGATCTTGCCCGCAAACTTGATCAGGTTCTCCACGGTCCCAAATTCCTGGATGAGCTTCACGGCCGTTTTTTCGCCGACCCCCGGGACGCCGGGAATGTTGTCGGACGCATCGCCCATGAGCGCCATGACCTCGACCACTTTTTCCGGCCCCAGGCCTTCAAACTTCTTGCGCACTCCTTCGCGGTCGCAGACGTATCCGTCTTTGTGCGGATTCAGGATCTTGATGTGGTCATCGACCAGCTGCATCGCGTCTTTGTCGCCGGTGATGATGAAGACTTCGTACTTTTCTTTTTCCGCGGTGCAGGCGAGCGTCCCGATCAGGTCGTCGGCTTCGTAGCCCGGCATTTCAAAAATAGCGTAGCGGTAGGCGCGGCACATGTCCTTGATCGGTTCGATCTGCTGCGACAAATCATCCGGCATGGGGCTGCGGTTGGCCTTGTAATCCTTGAATCGCTCATGACGAAATGTCGGCGCGCGATTATCGAAACAAATGGCAATGTGGTCCGGCGCGTAATCCTGGATCAGCTTGTTGAGCATCGTGATGAAGCCGTAGATCGCGTTCGTGGGCTCGCCCTTGGAATTCGACAAATGCCGGATCGCGTAATACGCGCGGTAGCAGAAGGAATGGCCATCCACCAAAAAAAGTTTTTGGGCAGCCGTGGATTTTTTATTCTTCATTGCGAGATTACCGTTCCCGCCGGATGCGGGAGGCGAAGCGATCATGCTCGGATACCAGCCTTTTTGATCCCCGGGGATTTTTATTCAAGGGAAAGAATCCTTGCCGAACCGGAAAGCGAATGAATGCAGTTAGTCTTTGTGGAATTTCGGGATTAAGTGTCGCTTGTGCGGGTCTCTAAGAGTGATTCCTGGACTCTTTAAGTTCTCATAAGATAGTCAAATTCATTCCCCCGGTCAAGCATTAATTTGAACCTGTCCCAGGACCACGCGTAATGGCGCAACTCTTTGTAGGATTTAAGTTTACGGGGCAAGAGCCGGGCTATTTTTTCGCCGCCGGCTTAGGCGGGGCCGCGATCGTGACCCGGCTGGCCAGATCCCGCGGGTCGGAGGCGGCCTCCAGCATCTCGTCGTAGCTGATGATGCCGGCCTGATAAAGCTCTTTCAGGTGGTCGTCGAGCGCCTTCATGCCGTACTTGAGGCCGGTCTGGATCTCGGAAGTGATCTGATAAGTCTTGTTTTCGCGGATAAGATTGCGGATGGCCGGCGTCGCGATCATGACTTCGAACGCGCAGATACGGCCGTTGCCGTCGAGCCGCGGCAAAAGCGTCTGGGAAATGACCGCGACCAGCGTTGCCGCGAGCTGGATTCGGATCTGCGTCTGCTGGTGCGCCGGGAACACGTCGATGATACGGTCGACCGTGCGCGCCGCGCCTGTCGTGTGCAGCGTCGAGAAAACCAAATGGCCGGTTTCGGCCGCGCGGATCGCGGATTCCATGGTGTTGATGTCGCGCATTTCGCCGATGAGAATCACGTCCGGGTCCTGGCGCAGGGATTTGACGACGGCTTCGGAAAAGGTCGGCACGTCTTCCCCGACTTCGCGCTGGGTCACGACAGATTTCTTGTGCGGGTGCACGAATTCGATCGGGTCTTCCGCGGTAATAATGTGGCGCGAGAAGTTCTCGTTGATGTAGTTCAGCATGGTGGCGAGCGTCGTGGTTTTACCGGAACCCGTGGGGCCGGTCACGAGGATGAGCCCGCGCGGACGCGATAGCAGCGACTGGAGCTGCGCCGGAAGCCCGATCTGCTCGAACGAATAAAATTTCGACGGCAGCTGGCGGAGCACCATGGCCATGGTCCCCTGCTGCTTGAAGCAGGAAACGCGGAAGCGCGCCTTTTCTCCATAAGAAAAGCCGAAGTCGATACCGCCGACTTCTTCGACTTTCTTGCGCTGCTCTTCGGTCGTGATCTCACGCGCCAGCGCTTCGGTGTCTTCCGGTTTCAGGACCTTGTCGTCGATCGAAAGGATTTCGCCGTGCAGGCGTATGGAGGCCGGACGCCCCACGCTCAGGTGGATGTCGGACGCTTCGTTCTGAATCGCGTAGTTCAGGATGGCTTCGATGCCCATGATAACCTTTCAAACCTCACATGAAGTGTAGCACAGGAGGAAACTCGCGCGGAATGCCCTAGAAATTTTTCGGCCTTCGGCGGGAAATATTAACAGTCTTAAGGAAGTATTCCCAGAAAGCCGCCGGCCGCGAGCGCAAGGAAAAAAGCGCCGAGAAAACTGATCGGGAGCCATTTAAGCGCGGGCGGGACCGAGGAATAAAGGAGCCGGCGGTGGGTTCCGAGAAGGAGCCAGGCAAAAGCAAAAATGCCCGCGATCATGGTCGCCATGGAAATCAGCGCAGGGACCAGGGACCACGAGGGCGCCCCGTGCGCCAGGCATACGGCGAAGACCGTCATGACAAACAGGCTTCCAGTCCCGAAAATAATCTGGATCGAGGCGGCGGCCACGAGAAAAAAAAGCGGGTAAAAAGGCGGCGTTCCCGCGGGAAGCGCCCTCAGAAGAAAAAAATGAGCGCTCCACGACAAGGCTGAGACCAGATAAAGCGCCGGTACCCGCAGAAAAAATCCCCGCGTCCACGCGGCCAAATTACGCGGGCCGGGAAAAGCGCTTTTTTCCTGCCAGAACCATAAAAATCCCAGGCCGCAGGCCAGAAAGAACAACGGGCTCATAGTTTTTCCCCTTCAACCGTTTGCAAAGCCGCATGATGCGGGGCCTGGATCTCGACGCGCGGCTTCTGCCACAAGGCCGCGGCCATGAACAGCAGGAGGAAGGAGCCCGCGGGCAGCTGGAACGCGCCCACGTGAAAACGCACGCCGAGAACGTCCTGGAACGCGCCCAAAAACGCCAGCAGCCCGGCAAACAAAACCGCGTAAAGCGCGGCTCTCGCCGCCTCTTTTTTATTCCCGGCAAAAATTCCCTCCGGCATGAGGAGATAGAGGCTCAGCACGCCCAAAGCGAGAGATTCATGCGCGTGAAACAAAACCTGGGCCAGCGCGGCAAGCCCGATCATGTAAGCGAACCGCAGGAGCCGCGGAGGAAACCAGCCCGAGAAAAACGCGAAAAAAAACGCGGCCAGCGCGAAGGCCGCGCCGAGGATGAGGCCGGCCTGCAGCGCCATGGGAAAAGTCCGCGTCAAAAAAATCATGGGCAGGACAGCCAGAAAAATTTTGGCGGTCGGGGTTTCCTTTTCGAACATCATTCCCTCCCGTGTTGTGAGACCGGTGTAAAAAGAGGCCCGGGTTCGGGGGCGGGTTGTTCCGCGGGAACGGCGGCCGGGATCTCCGGAACCGGCGCGGCCGCGGGCGCTTCGACCGCGGGTTCGGAAACCGGCGCTTCAGGCAAAGCTTCCTGGACCGGCTCCGCGGGCGCGGCCTCCGTGACGGGCGCCGGCGCTTCGGAAATCATCGGGACAAGCGGCTCCTGGATGCGGAAAGGAATGCCGTTGCGCGAAGCAAAAACCCCGGCGGCAAGCCCCGAAGCGTAAAGCACGAAAAAAAGATATTGTCCGGTTTGTTTGAGAACGCCGTTTTTCATGCGGGCACAAGGGCGGGACGCCGCGCGTTAGAAGGTTTGATCCAAAGGTCGATCCAGGCGCTGAGCGCGCCGGAAACCAGCACTGCGGCATAAACGGCGCCGTATTCTCCGGAAAGGCGGAGCGCGCCGGCGGCGAGGCCTGCCAAAAACGCGAGCACGCAAAATCCCTTGCGCGAGTGGGGCGCGGTCTGCGCGTGCGTGATCAGAAAAAAAGCCGCAAAGAAAACATCGCCCGGCCAGAAAGCAAGCGTCTGCATCCGGCCCATGGCCGCAAGCGGCAGCGCGTACGCGGCGAGAAAGGCGAACGGCACGCCCGGATAGACGAGCTTCTGCGAGAAAAGCAGGAATCCCCCGCCAAGAATCGCCAAGACGCACGTGTCCCCCAGCCCGCCCGCGTAATTTCCGAAAAGCCATCTCATGAAATCCAGGTCCGCAGGCAAAGGGATCCGCGTTTCCACGGGAAAACTGATTTTCAGGAAAAGGAGTGCCGCCGCCGCGGGATGAAACGGGTACTGGCCCTTGCCTCCGAAAAAATCGCGGCCGACCAGCACCGCAAAAAAAGCGGCGAGTGCGGCCATGCTGAGCGGCAGATGAGGAGGCAGAATCAACGCGACGAGAAGGGAGAGAAGAAGAGTATCGCCGTCCGCGAAAAAACTTTTTTTGGCGGCCCAGGCCCGGCCCAGAGTTTCGGCAATGGCGCCGCCGATGAGGCAGGACGCAATCAGCGCGGAAGATCCCGGGGAATGAAAAAGGCCCGCGGCCATGGCCGGAAGCAGCGCAAGCCCCCATTTCCAATTCATGGCGCGGACGGATTCCGGGGTCCTGAGGTAAGGAGCGCGTCCGGTTTCCAATGCTATTTTGGGGGGAGTATCCATAAGCCTCCACGTTCAGAGCAGAGTAGCAATTCTCCGGAAAAGATGCAACCTATTGTCAGCAAAGCCACAAGCGCGGCTTTCAAGCCGAAACTCCGGCGCTTTCTAAAAGCGTTGAAGCCATTTGTCCAGATGCGCCCTTCCCCGCGGCCGGGCGTGGCAAGCGGTCTTTATAAACTGCTGAAAATACAGGGGTTTTAGAAGGATTCTTTGGTCCCTATTCTTGAATTGGCCCGGAGTGCCGGGTAGACTTGCCTTTGGTAGAAATGTAAGGCTTGAGATTTTAAGTTTCCGTTTTATGTTCTTTCATGACAACCCTTTAACCAGGAATCTCGCACCGAGAGAGTGTGGATGAAACTGAGCACCGCCTGGAACTGGCAGTTGGGCATAGGAATTCTGGAAGACAATGTTTTCGGCCAATCGAATCCCGTTGCCAGTACCCCTCAAATCGATTTGCTGATCGAAAAACGCTGTGAGCCCCGCATTTCCCTGAGCCTGCCGATCCGTTACCGCAAAAAGGGAAAAAAGCTTTCCTGGTTCGTGGCCCAGTCCGTGGACGTTTCGCGCAACGGCGTGCGTCTCGCGCTCGATCACGAAGTGGACGTGGGTACGCAGATCGACCTGGACATTAAACTTCCCGAGATCGAGAATACCGTTCGCCTGGAGGGCGTGATTGTCTGGGCTAACCCTTCCAACAACAGTCCGGCCATGATCGAATGCGGCGTGGCCTTCAAGAATCTCCGCCAGCTTTCCAACCGCGACAAGATCATGTATTTCATGGCGGACAAGATCTGCAGCCTGGCCGAACGGAACTCCAAAAATTTTCACTGCCGGCCGGCACGGACTCTTGAAGACATGCGGCGCGCCTACGAGCTGGTTTACCGGGAATACCTGCGCAAGGGGTACTGCGAGGCCAACCCCTCGAAGATGCATTACAGCTATTACAGCCTGCTCCCGGATTCCCGCACCTTCATGCTCGAAAAGGCCGGCAATTTTGCGGGCACGGTCAGTCTGATTCCCGATTCGGAAAGCGGCCTTCCTCTGGATTCGATCTTCGGAAAAGAGATCGCTCTGTTCCGCAGCCAGGGACGCACTCTGGCTGAAGTCGGCCTGCTCGCTCTGGACGGCGAATCTTTCGAGAAAAGCTCTTTCTCCCTCACCGATTTCCAGAAGTTGACGGGCTCGTTCCGGCTTTTCAAAACCATGTTCGACTACGCGCGCTCGTTCGGCGTGACCGACCTCATCATCGGCATGCATCCCAAGCACCGCGAGCTGTACCGCTATCTTCACTTTGACGCGGTCGGGCCCGTGCGCTCTTACCCGGGGGCGCGAGGAAAGCCGGCGCTCCTCATGCGCATGGACGTCCAGCAGGCCGTGCGCACAACCGTAACACATCACGGCGTAGGCTCTTATTTCCTGACCGGAAGCATCGATGCCGAAGAACTGGCGCGGCATTTTTTCTGGAATAAAGAAACCGTTTACGATTTCACGGTCAACGAGAAAGGGCTGCTTCCGTCTCTTTCAGAAGCGCAGATCGAACACCTGAAAAGCTGTTATCCCGGGCTTATCCTGCCGTCTTAAACTTGAAAGGGGCGCCATGATCGAGAAAGATCTCTTTTTCATCCTCGAGAAAGCCATCAAGGCCCCGTCCGCCGACAATCTCCAGCCCTGGAAATTCCGCCGCGTGAGCGAAGACGCCGTGGAACTGTGGCTCGACGCAAAAAAACTGGACAGCTATTGCGACGCCGGGCTTGCCGCGCCTTACATCTCCGCGGGCGCGGTCATCGAAAACATGCGCGTCGCGGCCACGAAAACCGGGCGCGGCGCCGCGTGCTATTACTTTCCCGATCCTGACGAGCCGTTTCTCGTGGCGCGCGTTGCCCTGCGTCCGGACTTTGCTTCCGAGCACGCGCATTTCGCATGCCTCGACAAGCGCCACACCAACCGGCGCTTTTACGACACGGACAAGCCGCTCAGTCCCGCGATTCTGCAGGCGCTGGAAAAAACCGTTCCGGGCGGCGGCTTCCGCCTCCTTTTCAAAACCCGGCAGGACGCGGATTTTTCCGCGCTTGCCTCGCTCACCGGCGAAGCCGACCAGCTGCGTTTCGAAGTCAAACGGCTGCACCGCGAGCTCATGAACGTGATGCGTTTTGACAGCGCGTCCGCGGCCGGTTCCCGCGACGGGCTCAGCATCCCGAGCCTTGATGCAGGCCCCGCGGCCTCGCTCGTCTTTCCCCTGATCCGCGATTGGAACCGCCTGCAATTTCTGAATAAGCTGGGCATGAGCTACTCGTTCAATCTCTTCGCAAAAATGCAGATGCTGTCTTCGCAGGCCGCCGCGCTGCTGGTAAGCCCGGGAAAAAGCGCCAAAAATTACGTGGCCGGCGGCGAAATCCTGCAGCGGGTGTGGCATGAAGCCACGCGGCTGGGCCTCGCGTTCCAGCCCATGGAAGCGCTGCCTATTTTCATCATCAACCAGGAGCTGACCGGCGGCCAGGACCTTTCACGCGCGCAGAACAAAAAACTCGAAGCTTTGAAAGAATCGTTTCTCAAAATTTTCGGCGTGGACCCGGACAGCGGGCTCATCATGTTTTTCCGAGTGGGATTCGCGCCGGACCCGAGCGCGCTCTCCCTGCGGCGGCCGCTGGAGTCATTCTGGATGGACGCCCCGGAACATGCGCACGAAAAACTGGCGGGATAAAGGAGAAACCATGCAAGTTCCGGATTTTAATTACGATCAGGCTTTCGATCGCAATCTCGGCTGGCTTACGCCGGAAGAGCAGGCAAAACTTCGCCGCTCGTGCGTGGCCATCGCGGGGGTGGGCGGAGCCGGCGGCTTTCAGGCGCAGGCGCTGGCGCGGCTCGGTATAGGCAGCTTCAAGATCGCGGACCCCGACCATTTCGAGCTTACGAATTTCAATCGCCAGATCGGCGCGTCCTGCGGCACGCTCGGCCAGTCCAAGACCGAAGTCACACGCGACATGATCCTCTCCATCAACCCCACGGCCAAGATCGAGATGTTTCCCAAAGGGATCGACGCCGGCAATATCGACGCCTTTCTCGAAGGCGTGGACCTCGTGCTGGACGGCATCGATTTTTACGCGCTGGAGGCCAAACTCCTGCTTTTTAAGGCCAGCCGCGAAAAAGGAATCGCGGCGATCACGTCCTGCCCGCTCGGCTTCGGCGCCTCGCTCATGGTTTTCCAGTCCGGTGGCATGAGCTTTGAAGACTATCTTGATCTGCGGCCGGAAATGACGCCCGAAGACCGGCAATTCGCGCTCGCCTTCGGGCTTTCGCCCACGCCGCTTTGCCTGCGCTACATGAACAACAGGGCCTCCGACCTTTCCTCGGGCCGCGCCGCGAGCGTGGTGCCGGGACTCATGCTGGTCGGCGCGCTCGCCGCGTCCGAAGCGGTCAAATGCCTGACCGGAAAAGGGAAAGTGCTCTCGGCGCCTCACGTTTACCAGACCGATCTCCTGACGCAAAAGACCGTGAGAAAATATTATCCCGGCGGCATGAAGCATCCGCTCATGAAATTGAAAAAAGGGATCATCCTGAAATTTTTCCTGCCGCGCAAAAAAGCGGCTTCCGAAACCGCGTCGCCCGAGGCGGCCGAACCCCGGGAGAACGCGCTGCGGCCATGAGACGATTTTTTCTGATCCTCGCCTTCCTTTGTTTGAGCCGGCCTGCCTTTGCCGAAGGCCCGGACGTTTCCAAGATGCTGGCCGACATGGACCAGGTGCTGCGCGGCCATTCTCACGACATGACGGTCACGCTTCACGTCAAGACGGCGCAATGGGAGCGCGATTACAAAATCCGCGTATGGATGAAAGGCGTGGACTTCACCTTCGCACGCGTCTTGTCGCCGTCGAAGGTAGAAGGGCAGGGTTTTCTGCGGCTGCAGTCGCGGCTGTGGCAGTATCTTCCCACCGCGGAGCGGACGATCCTGATCCCGCCGTCGCTCATGCTGGATGACTTCATGGGCAGCGATTTTTCCAACGACGATTTCGTGAAGCTCAGTTACCTGCCGCGCGATTATGACGGAACCGTGGCCGGGGAAGAAACGCTCGACGGGTTCGAATGCTATCACCTTACGCTCACGCCGCATCCGGACGCGCCCGTCACTTACAGTAAGCTGGAAGTGTGGCTGAGAAAAAAAGATTCCGCGCCGGTCAAATGGGACTTTTACGACGAAAAAATGCGGCTCATCCGCACGCTGCATTACACGGACTTCAAACTGTTCGGCGAACGCGAGGTGCCTTCGGTGTGGCGCATGGAAAACCACGCGGAAAAGGATCATGAGACCACGCTCACGATCCAGGAAGCCAAGTTCGATCTCGAAATCCCGGATTCCCTTTTCACCCGTGAAAAACTGGAAAAATACCCCTGATGTTTCTCCTGAAGCTGGCCTTTCTCAACATCGGAAGAAATCCGCGGCGCTCGATGATTACCGTGCTTGCCGTGGGAGTGGGCCTCGCGGCGCTGATTTTCCTTTGGGCCTTCAGCGACGGCACCAATGAGCAGATGCGCGAAAATGTGATCCGGCTTTTCACAGGGCACGTGCAGGTGCATGCGAAGGATTTCGGCAAAAGGCTTTCGCCGGAATTGACCATCCCCGACCGCGCCGCGGTGCTGGAAAAAATCCGTTCGCTTCCAGGCGTCGTGGCCGTGACCGAGCGCGTCAAATGCGAGGCGCTTGTGGGCACGAGTGAAAATTCGCGCGGCATCCTGCTCATGGGCATTGACCCGGAGAAGGAAGCGGCCGCCACGGATTTGGAGAACTACGTTAAAAAAGGCGAGTTTTTACTGCCGTCGACCGACCGCGACATCCTGGTCGGCGACCTTCTCGCCGAAAAAATCAATTTGGCCGTGGGCGACAAAGTCGTGGTCATGACGCAAGCGATGGACGGCACACTTGCGGGCTATTCGTATCGCGTGCGCGGGCTCTTTCATACCGGGAGCCAGCAGGTGGACGAACTCACGGCCTATATTACGCTGAAATCCGCGCAGGACCTTCTCGGCACCGGCGCGGAAACGCACGAGATCGTGATCCGGCTCGACAACCGTCACCTCATTCCTTCGTTTATCGCGAGGCTCGGCCTCGGCACGGGATACGAAGTGCTGTCCTGGGACCAGATCGTTCCCGAAGTCGAGCAATGGGCCTCCTGGGCCGAGGCCATTATCCGCACGATTCTCGTGGCGGTCATGATCGTGATCGGTGTCAGCATCATGAACACGGTGCTCATGTCGGTCTACGAAAGGACACGCGAATTCGGAGTGATGATGGCCGTGGGCACGGCGCCTTCCCAGGTCGTGCGGCTCATCCTGCTCGAGACGCTCGTGCTGGAAGCGCTTGGAATTCTGGTGGGTTTTGCCGTGGGTTATCTGATCGTGCTTTATTTCGGGACGGTCGGCATCGGATTTCCGGAGCTGGAGCGGGCCTTTTCACGCTCTTACATGAGCACGATTACCTACACGCGCCTGGAGCCCACGCATGTGCTGCAATCCATATCGACGCTCGTCCTGATGACCACCGGCATCAGTTTTTATCCGGCCTGGAAGGCCGGGCAAATGGAACCGGTCAAGGCGATCTACCACTCTTACGCATGAATACGATGATCGAAATCAAAAACGTGTCGCGGGTTTTTCAGGAAGGTTCCCTTCCGGTAACGGCGCTTTCGGAGTTATCGCTGGAAATCCCGGAAGGCTCCTTCACGGCGCTTTGCGGTCCGTCGGGCTCCGGCAAAACCACGCTTCTCAATATGATCGGATGCCTGGACAGGCCTTCCACGGGAAACCTTTTCCTCGACGGAGAAGACGTGAGCCGCCTTCCGCAGAAGGCGCTTTCGAGGATCCGCCTGAACAAAATCGGTTTCATCTTCCAGGACTTCAACCTGGTGCCCACGCTTTCCGCGATCGAAAACATCGAATACGTGCTCTGGCTTCAAGGCGTCGCGTCCGCGGAGCGCCGCAAACGCGCCCTGGAAGTCTGCCAGAGATTCGGCATCGAAAAGCTCGTGCACCGCAGGCCTTCGCAGATCAGCCGCGGACAGCAGCAGCGCGTGGCCGTCGCGCGCGCGCTTGTCCACAATCCCAAGATCGTGCTCGGCGACGAGCTCACCGCGAACCTCGACCACAAGACCGGCATTGCCCTCATGGATTTCCTGAAAGAGCTCAACCAGGAAAAGAAAATGACTTTCATCTATGCAAGCCATGACCCTGTCATGATAGAATGCGCCGAAAAGGTCATCAGGCTGCAGGATGGAAAATTAATTCATGAGCATTCCACGCGGTTTGGAAGCTGACAACTCTTCGGGCCCGATTTTTTCCGCGGCCCTCGCCGTTTCCGGGAGCTTTACACGCCCCGCCGCGAAATCTGTCTCCGTGATCGCACCGCAGTCACCGCGCCCGTCCCTCATCCTCCAAGCGCTCGAAAAAAGGCGCGACGAAAAGATCCGCCGCAAAAAAAATCTGTTCCGTCGGATCTTTCTAGCTGCGGCCGCCGCTTTTGTTCTTCCCGCTTTGGTATTCGCGCAGGAAATCCCGTTCCTTAATACGCGCATCAACGGCTACGTCAAAAGCCTGAACTTTTTTACCCACACGACGGGCTTCGCGCCCGAAGCCGCGGATTCGCCCCTTGGGCTCGCGGAAAAGAAGGAAAGCGTATTCTCGACCATGGAGCGCTTCCGCGCCAAGATCCGTTCTTCCTTTAATCTTGCCGAAGGCCACAAGATCAAGCTGAAGATCGACTACGACCACCAGGCTTTCTTCGGCAGCTTCGTCGGCACGGGCGATTTCAGGCTGGCTAAACATCAACAGGAAGAGCGTCAGTTCCTGGACCTCAGCCAGACGCTCGTCGAAGACGACGGTGTTTTCTACGAACACCGGCTTTACCGGGCCAGCGTCGAATACGAAAACGATTACTTTTCGGTAGAGATCGGACGCCAGCAGATCCCGTGGGGCGTCGGACATTTTTTCACGCCCACCGACCTTTTCAATCCCTTCAATCCCACGCAGATCGAGCTGGAAGAAAGGGACGGCGTGGACGCAGTCAACATCATGACCAAGAAATACGACGGCTATGCGCTGCAAATGGTCTACACGCCGCGCGGCAAAGACCTTCACCCTTACCGTTATCTCGCGCGCCTTTCGAAGGACATTGAAAACTACGAGGTCGGGCTGATCGGCGGGCGCGTCTTGAGGGATCACGTGGCGGGCTTTGACCTGCAGGGCAACATCAAGAACTCGGCCGTGCGCGGGGAATTTTTGTACCGGGAGGCGGACGAGGAAAAAGATTTCATCAGCTTCACCGTGAACGCGGACTACAATTTCCCGAAAAATATCTACGGACTCCTGGAATACCACTTCAATGGGCGCGGCCGCAGGGACCCGCGCTCTTATCAGGTCGACAAGCTATTGCGCGGCGACATCCAGCAGCTTGCGAAAAATTACGTGGCCGCGCTGCTCGGCTACAACATCACGCCGCTTTTGCGCTTCGAGAACCATGCCATCTTCAACGCGGACGACCAGAGCGTTTTCCTGAGGCCGGAGCTCCGCTACGAGGCGCAGGCCAATCTTCTTTTCACGCTGGCGGGACAGTTTTATCTGGGAGGACCGACGGAAGAATTCGGGATGCCGGAAAACCTGTATATCGGGGAGCTGAACTACTCTTTCTGAGCTTCCTCGTAAACGCCTTCACCGGTTTGTTCCGGCACCGCGGCAACGTCCTGTTCCCGCGCCATCAAACCTAAACGGGCAAGCCCGATGAGATCCTGCATGGGCCTCTTGGCCGGGCACACGTACGTGCAATTGCCGCAGTCGATGCAGTAATCTACGCCCCAGTCCCGCGTTTCTTCATAGAGCCCGTTTTCCGCGGCAAGCGTAATCATGGCCGGCGAAATGTCCACGGGGCACGCCTCCACGCAGCGGCCGCAGTGGATGCAGGCTTCCGCCGGAGGCACAGAAACAGATTCTTTAGAAAGCGCCAGCACGGCGCGCACGCCCGCCGTCACCGGCATATCGAGTGAAGGCAAGGCCTTGCCCAGCATGGGCCCACCGAAAAGGACTGCCTTGGGTTCGCGCATGAGCCCGCGGCAGGCCTTGATCGCGTCTTCCGCGGAAATGCCGAGCGGCAGCCAAAGATTTCGGGGTTCGATCACGCATTCGCCGCCGACCGTCGCGGGCCTTTCGTAAAATGGTTTTTGCAGGGCCACGGCTTCGTAAACAGCATGGGCCGTCCCGGCATTGTGGACGCTCGCGCCGAACTCATGGAGAACACTTTGCAGGGCGAAAGTTCCGTCACCGGTCCCGATCCGTATTCTTTCGCGCACTTGCGGGGAAAAATCCTTATTCCAGAGCTCCTGCGCGAGCGGCAGCACCATTTCCTGCGGATGCCGCGCGGGCAGGACGCGCACTTCCGCGTGCGCCCACTTTAAAAAGAAAATTTTGCTTTTGACCAGCTCCGCGACCTCCAGGGCATCGCTCTGAAGCGTCACGATGATTTTTTCCGCGCCCAGGATCTTCCGCAGGATCTCCGCGCCTTTCACGACTTCCAGGCTGTGCGACATGAGCAGCGCATGATCGGTGGTGACGTAGGGCTGCGATTCGCAGCCGTTCACGACGACCGTGTGGATTTTATGCCGCCGCGCGCGCTCAAGCGAACCCGAGAGGCTCAAGCCGCTCTGATCCAGCTCCATGACGCCCGATTCAAAAAGAATGTCGGCTAAAGCGCCGGGGTCAAGCTCCGGCCAGCGGGGCCTTTCGTGCCCGATGCCCGGGGCTGTTTCGTGGCGGTCGTCGCCCGCGATCTCGAGCGCCGGCCTGGAGCCGAGCCAGGGATGTTGAAAATCCGCGCGCTGGACGACTTTGCCGGACACGCTGGAAAAAATGGGGAAAGCGCCCTGGCCGGCGCCCGCGATCTTTTGTCCGGCAAGCACGCGGTCGCCGGGATTCACGCAAGGAATGCTGGCCGGATAATCGGGAGATGGTTTCAGAAACAGGCGGACGCGGGATGGCGCCTTGATTCTTTTCAAGGTCCAGCTGATCAGCGTGGATTGGTTTCGAGCAGGGATTTTAACGCCGCGCATAATTTCTTTCCTCGTTCCACTCGCTTGCAAACGCTTACGTGCTCGCAACAGGCCTCGTGGGGACAGGCCTAAAGACCCGTCCCCGTCCATGCGCACGTTAACCGTTGGAATCGATCCAGCCGCCGCCGAGCACGGCCGGACCGTCGTAAAATACCGCGGCCTGGCCGGGCGTGATGGCCTCCTGCGGTTCTTCGAAAAAAACTTCCGCGCCGCCGTCATCCTGAAGCGTCACAAGCGCGGGCGCCTTCGTGTGCTGGGACCGGATCTTGACGTGCGCGCGGAATTCGCGGCTGTCCGGGCGGTCGAACCAGTTGATGCGCGACACGGCGCAGCGCTGGTGCAGGATGTCCTTTTGCGTGCCGACCACGACTTCGTTCGTCTCCGGGAAAATATCGACTACGTACAGGCGTTCGCTGAACGCCACGCCGAGTCCGCGCCGCTGGCCGATGGTGTAATGATAGTAGCCTTCGTGCTTGCCGAGCACCTTGCCCTCACGCGTGCGGATGACCCCTTCACCCGAAGTGACGGGTGCTGCGGCCGAGGCCCCGGACTTGATCTCACGGTCGAGAAAAGCGCCATAATCGTTGCTCGGGATGAAGCAGATTTCCTGGGAATCAGGTTTGTTCATGACGCAAAGGTTGTGGCGCCGCGCGATGTCCCGGATCTCGCTCTTGGCATAGCCGCCCACCGGAAGAAACAAATGATCGAGCACTTCGCGGTCGAGCGGGAACAGGACGTACGACTGGTCCTTGCCCTTGTCCGCGCCCTCGGCCAGGCGGAACGTGCCTCTTGCTTCGTTGCGTTCGAGGCGCGCGTAATGCCCGGTGGCGATCGAGTCATAGCCGAGCTGGCGCGCGCGGTGGAGAAAAAGGCGGAACTTGATGTGCTCGTTGCAGGCGATGCAGGGGTTCGGCGTACGCGCCTTCATGTACTCGGCCGCGAAATAATCCACGACGTGCGCCTTGAATTCCTTTTCGAAATTGAAGACCCAGTAGGGAATGCCGAGCTGGTCCGCGACCTTGCGCGCATCTTCCACGCCGGTCAGGCCGCAGCAGGCGCGCGTGTTCAGGTCCGCGCATTCATTGGAGGCCCAGGTACGGATCGTGGCGCCGCCGACTTCATGCCCGGCTTCCTTCAAAAGCGCGGCCGTGACGGAGCTGTCCACTCCGCCGCTCATGGCCACCAGGATTTTTCTCTTGGGTTCTGTCATGACATTCCTAACGGAATTCCCTCCGTTTCCCGGAAGGAACAAATCAAACCGGCGACAACGTCTCGGGAAGGATCCTTTCGATCTGGATTCTCTCGCGGAAGATCGTACGAAGCTGGCCGAATTCGCAGGCCTCGACGTTCAGGGATTCGATTTCGGGAAGGCACCCGAGCACCGGAACGCCCGTCAGCTCGTGAATGACTTTGGGATTGGTCATCTCGGCCATCGACAAATTGGTCGTCGCCATCTTATTGAAAATAATGCCCTTGATGTCGAAGCCGCGGACAATGGCCGCGTCGATCGTGAGCAGCGTGTGATTGATCGTGCCCAGGCCCCCGCGCGCCACGATCACGACCGGAAGGCCGAATTCCCGGATCAGGTTCGCCACGAAATAGTCTTTCGTGAGCGGCACCATGAGGCCGCCGATGCCTTCAACGATGATGTAATCGTAATGTTTTTGCAGCTCGCGGTACGCGCGGCGGATGGCGTCGAGGCTGACTTCCTTTTGCTCGATCGTGGCCGCCACATTCGGCGAGAGCGGGTGCCGGAAGCGCACGGGATTAGTCAGCGCCGGAAATTCGTTCTCCGCGGCTTCCAGGAGATACGCCGCATCGTAGGAAATGAGGCGCTTGTCCGTACCCACGCAGCCGGTCGCGACGGGCTTCATCACGCCGACCTTGATTCCCTTGTTCCGGAGCGCGAGCGCAAGCCCGGCCGAAACCACGGTCTTGCCGACGCCGGTGTCCGTGCCTGTGATAAAAAT
>DATJFP010000067.1 GCA_035495615.1 Verrucomicrobiia bacterium
CGAACGTCAATTTTGTCGCATTCGGCCGTTTCTGCATGCCGGACAAGGCCGTGGGACAGACTTTCGCCCTTTTCGTGATCGCGCTGGCCGCCGCCGAGGTCTGCATCGCGCTCAGCCTCATCCTCCTCTTGTACCGCCAAAAAGGATCGATCGACGCCGAACGGGCGAACGATCTGAAAGGCTAGGACGATGGAGCTGAAACTTCTCTGGATCATCCAATTGGCGCCGCTGGCGGCGTTCTTCCTGATCCAGCTCCTGCCGCCTTCCGGAAAGAAAACCGCGCCCGCGATAGCCGTCGCGTTCGCCGCGCTGGCCGCCGCTTCGAGCCTCGCTCTCTTTGCGCACCATGCGGACGGCCGCGCACTGCCCGCCGAGTACTCGCGCCTATGGCTTCAGGTGACGGACACGCACGCGCTTTCCATCGGTTTTCTCGTCGACAAGCTGAATCTGCTCATGATCTCTCTCGTCACCGTGATCGCCGCGTTCGTCCACATCTTCTCGTACTACTACATGGCCGAAGATCCTTCGCGTGCCCGCTACTTCGGGTTCCTCAGCTTCTTCGCTTTCGCGATGACCGGTCTCGTCCTATCCAGCAATCTGCTTCAGACCTTTCTCTTTTGGGAGCTCGTCGGCTTGGCCTCCTACCTGCTCATCGGCTTCTGGTACGAGAAGACGAGCGCCGCCACGGCCGCGCGCAAGGCGTTCGTGATCAACCGTCTGGCGGACCTCGGTTTTTACCTCGGCATCATTCTGCTGTTCCTTTTCTTCGGAACGGTCGATTTTCTCAAGCTCGACGCCGAGGCCCTGCGCGCCCAGTTCCCTGCGTTCGCCGCGGCCGGGCTGGGCCTGCTCGTCTTCACGGGCGTGATGGGCAAGTCCGCGCAGTTTCCTTTCCACAACTGGCTGCCGGACGCCATGGAAGGCCCGACGCCGGTCAGCGCGCTCATCCACGCCGCGACCATGGTGGCCGCGGGCGTTTACCTTGTCGCGCGCTCGTTTGTGCTGCTCGAAGTGTTCCCGCAGGTCATGCCCGTCATTGCCGTGATCGGTACGATCACGGCTTTCATGGCCGCCTTCATCGCGCTGACCGCAACTGACATCAAGAAAGTGCTCGCCTATTCCACGATCTCGCAGCTCGGCTTCATGGTCACGGCCATGGGCCTGGGCAGCATGACCGCGGGCCTCTTCCATCTCATGACACACGCGTTTTTCAAAGCGCTCCTCTTCCTCGGCGCGGGCAGCGTGATCCACGGGACAGGCACGCAGGACATCCGCGAAATGGGCGGTCTCTTCGGCAAAATGAAATCCACAGCGTTCACGTTCCTCATCGCCTCGCTCGCCATTGCCGGCGTTCCTCCGCTCGCGGGCTTCTGGAGCAAGGACGAAATCCTGCTGGCCGCGCATGATTCCGGAAATCAAATCATTTACATCGTGCTCGGCGTCACGGCTTTCATGACCGCGTTTTACATGTTCCGTCTTTTCATCCTGACCTTCCTCGGCAAGCCGCGCAACTCGCACATCCACGCGCATGAATCTCCTGTTTCCATGACAGGGCCGCTGTGGGTGCTGGCGCTGGGCTCGATTGTCATCGGCCTTCCCGGCTCGCCCTTCCTGGGCCACTGGTTCCAGAATTTTCTGGAAGGCGGCCACGCCGAAGCGCATGTGAACATGACCGTCATGATTTCTTCGATCGCCATCGGCCTGGGCGGCATCATTCTCGCCGCGATCATTTACGGCGGCGGCCTCGGGCTCGCGGAAAAACTGGCCAAGGCCTTCGGCCCGCTGTACACGGCTTCGGTCAACAAGCTCTGGTTCGACGAACTTTACGCGGCCTTCATCGTGAAGCCGTTCCAGGCGCTGGGCGGCCTGCTCTTTAAATTCGACGCGGGCGTGATCGACGGCATCGTGAACGGCGTGGGCCGCCTGACCATGAAAAAAAGCGCGCTCTCCGGCCTCTTCGACAAGTACGTGGTCGACGGCCTGGTCAATCTCGTGGGTTATACGACACAGTTGTTCAGCTCGGTCCTGCGCAAGATCCAGTCGGGCCTTGTGCAGAACTATCTGCTGATTCTTTTTTCGGGGCTTGTCATTCTTCTTTATTTAGGCGCCCGCTAAAAAAATAGAAAACAGGAAACAGAACACAGAAAACAGTAATACCGCAAAGAACGCAATAATCGGCAGAGAAAAATTCATTTAATTAACTGTTTTCTGTGTCCTGTGTTCTGTGTCCTGAAATCATAAGGAGCTATCATGGACCATTTACTCTCGTGGATTATTTTCACGCCGCTTCTCGGCGCGCTGGTGATTGCCTTCATTCCGAAAACCGCGGTCTCCAAAATCCAGGCGGTCGCGGTCGCTGCCACGGCGGTTGTCCTGGGACTGAGCGTCGCGGGCCTGCTCAAATTCGACGCCGCGAATCCCGGCTTCCAGCTCATGGAAAAGGCCTCGTGGATCCCGCAATTCGACGTCCATTACCTGCTCGGCACCGACGGCATCAGCTTCCCCATGGTGTTCCTGACGGCCCTCATGTCGCTCCTGGCCTGCGTGGCGTCCTTCAGCATTCATGACCGCCACAAGGAATACTTCATCCTGTATCTCCTGCTCGAAACCGGCATGATGGGCACGTTCCTCTCACTCGACCTTTTCCTCTTCTACGTTTTCTGGGAAGTGGTGCTGGTTCCGATGTATTTCCTCATCGGGATCTGGGGCGGGCCGCGCAAGGAATACGCCGCGATCAAGTTCTTCCTTTATACGCTGGCCGGAAGCCTGTTCATGCTGCTCGGCATCCTGGCGCTTTATTTCAATTCGAACCCGCACACCTTCAACATGATGGAACTCACCTCGCAGCATTTTTCGTTCGGGTTCCAGAAAATCGTGTTCCTCGCCTTCTTCCTCGGCTTCGCGATCAAGGTGCCGGTGTTCCCCTTCCATACCTGGCTGCCGGACGCGCACGTGGAAGCGCCCACGCCCATCAGCGTGATTCTGGCCGGCGTGCTGCTGAAGATGGGAACTTACGGTTTCTTCCGTTTCAATTACCCGCTGTTTCCCGAAGCCGCGAAATGGTTCCAGCCCGCGATGCTCGTTCTTGCCGTCATCGGCATCGTCTACGGCGGGTTCGTGGCCTTTGCGCAAAGTGATTTCAAAAAAATGGTCGCGTATTCGAGCGTGAGCCACATGGGCTTTGTGCTGCTGGGGATCGCGGCGCTGAACGCGCACGGCTTCCGCGGCGCCATGCTGCAGATGTTCAATCACGGCACGATTACAGGCGGGCTCTTCCTCCTGGTCGGCGTGCTCTACGACCGCGCGCACACGCGCGACATGACGGCTTTCGGCGGACTCTCCGCCAAAGTGCCGGTGTATTCGGGCATTCTGATTTTCTTTTCCATGGCAAGCCTCGGGCTTCCGGGTCTCAGCGGGTTCATCGGGGAGTTCCTCTCGCTGCTGGGCGCGTATCAATACAACAAATGGATGACGGGCGCTTCCTGCATCGGCATCATCCTGGCCGCGGCCTATCTGCTGTACATGATCCAGCGCGTGCTGCTCGGCCCTCTCAACACGAAATGGGCAAGCTTGAAAGAAATCAACGGCCGCGAGCTTTTCACGCTCGTGCCGCTCATGATCTTCATCGTGATTCTCGGGGTTTATCCCAGCGCCGTGCTGAAGTACATGGTGCCCACGCTGGATGCGCTGCTCACCCGCGTCGGAGGGCTTGTTCCTTGAGCCTCGTCCAAAGCCTTTCCTACTTCAAAGCCGAGATCGCGCTTCTGATCGGAGCCTTCGTCGTGCTGTTCATGGATTTCGCGGTGCGCGACAAAAAAGCCATCGGCATTACGGCCTTGGTGGCGCTCGGCGTCTCCGCGCTTTTCCTGCGGATGCCTTCCGAGCCCCTGCCGCTTTTCAACGGCTTTTTCATGCTCGATCCGCTCACGCACTTTTTCCGCATCACGGCGCTCGCCATCACTGCGGTGGGTGTCCTGATTTCGCTTCGCTACGAAGACCTGCCCAAGCCTTATCTCGCGGAATATTATGCCCTGCTGCTTTTCAGCGGCTTCGGCCTGATCCTCATGGCCGCGGCCAACAACCTGCTCATGATCTTCCTGGCCATCGAATCCGTGTCGCTCGTCTCTTACCTGCTCACGGGATTTTTGAAGAGCGACAAGAAATCCAAGGAAGCGAGCCTGAAGTATCTGCTGTTCGGAAGCGTGGCCTCGGGCCTCATGCTCTACGGCATGTCCATCCTGTACGGGCTTTCCGGTTCGATTGAGCTGGACCTCATCCGCGGCAGGATTGCGAACCCGGCTTATTCCGGCTTTGTGTTCGTGGCCATGATGCTGGTGCTGGGCGGGATCGGCTTCAAGATCTCCATGGCGCCGTTCCATCTCTGGGCGCCGGACGTTTACGAAGGCGCGCCCACGCCGTTCACGGCTTTCCTCACCGTGGGCCCGAAAGCCGCGGGATTCGCGCTGCTGATCCGCGTGCTCTCCACTTCTTTTCCAGACTTCTTCGCGAGCTGGACGCAGGTCATCCTGCTGCTGTCGGTGATCACCATGACGCTTGGCAACGTCATCGCGATCGCGCAGGACAACATCAAACGCCTTCTCGCCTACTCGAGCATTGCCCAGGCGGGTTACATCCTCATGGGAATCGCGGTTTTCACGGATACGGGCCTGCAGGCCGTGCTGCTTTATCTCGCCGCGTACGCGTTCACGAATCTCGGCGCCTTTGCCGTGGTGCTCGCCGTCACGCAAGACAGCGGCAGCGACCAGCTCAGCTCCTTCGCGGGACTCGGAAAGCGCTCGCCGATGCTCGCGGCCAGCATGACGATTTTCCTGCTCTCACTGGCGGGGATTCCGCCTCTGGCGGGATTCATGGGGAAATTCATGGTGTTCGCGGGGACGATCCAGAAAGGCTATATCGTGCTTGCCGTCGCGGCCGCCATCAACAGCGCCATCGCAGCCTTTTACTATTTCAAAGTGGTCCGCCAGATGTACCTCGTTCCGGCGGAAAACGAAAAGCCGCTCGCTCAGCCTCTCTCGCTGAGCTTCGCCCTGTACCTCATGCTCGCGGGAACGATCGCGCTCGGCCTCGTGCCCATGCCGCTCCTGTCCGTCCTTCATTCGATCATCCCGCTTTCCTGAGCCTAGAGATAAAGGCTCTCGACGTGAGCGGCCTTTCCTTTTTTCTCGACGCGCGTCGCTTCGAATCCACGGCCCCGGTCTTTCTCGCCCGCGTCGATCACGACTTCGTTGCCGGCCTCCAGATCATCCAGCCGGGTAGCATCGCCCTGGTACTGCGTTTTTTCGGTCACGAAGAGATTCACGCTCTCTTCGGCGCTGGTCGCGGGGTCCACGCGCATGACGGACAGCGTTTTTTCAGTGCGGTCCAATCCCGTCACCTTCCCCTCGATCGTCTCCGCGAACGCGGGAACCTGACACAAAAATGCCGCAGCCATCAAAAGCAGCACGATTTTTGTCTTCATGGTCTGTCTCCTTCGAACGGCGTCCCCGAGGGGGAACATTCCCCCCGGGGGATCGATCGCTCGTGTTATTTCTTCTCGATCACATTCGCCTGCCAGTCCTTGCCCTGATAATTCTGGTCGGCCTGAATGTTCACCTTCTGGCCCTGCTGAAGGTCGTTCAACGAGTTGTAACCGCCCTTGTACTGCGTGCCGTCGGTCACATGCATGTTGAGCGTTTCTTCCGCATTGGTCTTCGGGTTCTTGCACTTCACGGACAAGGTCTTCTCGTCCTTGTTCACCGCCGTCAGCTCGCCTTCGAATTTGTTTTCGAGCCCGGCGCCCGGAGCGGCCTTATCCTTCTTTTCCACTTTCTTGGCCTGCCAGTCCTGGCCTTCCTTGGTCTTGTCGGCCTCGATGCGGACGTCATTGCCCGATTCGAGATCCGCGAGCGAGCTGGCCTGCCCCTTGTATTCCGTCTGAGCCGTGACGAAAAGATTCACGACTTCCTGGGCATTGGTCTTCGGATCGACGCGGCTCACGGAAATCGTATTCTGTCCCTTGTCCACGTTCGTCAAAGTGCCCTCGATCGTTTCGGCAAAAGCCGGCCCTTGGCAAATCAATGCGGCAAGCGCCAACATAAAAAGCATCTTCATTTTCATGGTATATCCTCCTTGTTTTGACCGGTCGGTGACCGGGAATGCCGCTATAATGACAATTGCTGTGCCATTCCACCGCCCAAAACGTTAAGGCGCTGATTTCACGGAAGATAAAGCAAACGCCGCGGAGGCGGGATGACCGCACTCCGGGAAAAACTGTCAGACCCTTAGGACAAAGTGTCTGAACCCGAACCCCCTCCAATCCCCTACCGCTTGTCGATCGAGACCGCCTGCCAGGTTCCTTTTTCATTGTCGCGATTGGCTTCGATCCGTACTTCGTCGCCTTCTCTCAGATCGCCGAAGGTGCCCGCGCTTCCTTTGTATTGCGTGAAATCCGTCACGCCGATCTCAAAAACCTCTTCCTGACGGGTCTGCGGATTCGAGCGGCTTACCGTAACGGACTGATGCGGCGGCTGCACCTTCACGAGTCGTCCCTCCATCGATTCCGTGAACACCGCTCCCGGTGTCGTCTTTTCCGTTTTCTCGATGCTGGACGCGGCCCATCCCCGGCGCATGCCGCTATCATCGATGTCGACGCGCACCTGATCTCCGGCCGACAGATCCTCCAGGGACCCCGCATCCCTTCGATATTGCGTCAGCGGCGTCACGAACAGCGTCACCACATGGCCGCGGCGCGCCTCGGGACTCACGACGACGACGGAAAATTTTCCTTCGGCCCGATTGACGGCGGCCACCTGGCCTTCCAGGGTTTCCGCGGAAACAGGCGGCTGGCAAGCCAGGACCGCAAACGCGATCATCCAAAGCATCTTGATGTTCATGGCAGCACCTTCCCTTTCCTGTTGTGTTTTCAATTCCTGTGCCAGGAAAGAAAGGGGGTGAAAAGGAGAGGGGAAACTTCGGAAGGAAGACCGGGATCAGTCGAAAATGACTTTGGTGCCCGTCAATTTGTCATGCCAGGCCCGGTGCTTGACGTCGAACTTCACCGCGAAAAAGCCGAACCCGAGCGGAAGAGCGGAGAGGAAATACGCAAGACTGCGGAACAAAGAGCGCGCGGCTCCGAGGGCCCGTCCGTCGTCGCGGCTCACCTTGAGCTTGAAAAAAGCCTTGCCCGGCGTGCGGCCCTTGTGCGAAAAGAAAACCGTGTGATAAATCAGAAACAAGAGGGCCCAGCTCCCCGCAAAACCCGCGCTCAAAAGCCCGGCTTCCCGTTCCAGGCCGCCGCGCCGTCCGCGGAATTCTTCGATCTCGCCGGCCCCGGGAAAGCCTTCGGGAATGGGTCCTGAGCCCCAGAGCATGACCTCGGCGGATTCCGGATTCGCGGCTTCGGGCTGCTCCTCCGCCTGTTCCGTAAGCTGGGAGAGCTGATCGTTTTTAGCGTCGATCGCCGTCTGCCGTTCCGAGAGTTTTTCTTCTTCGGTGTCCACGGCGGAAACTTTGGCGCTCAATTCCTCCTGCGCCTGTTCGAAGGCCTGGCGCCTCTTGCGCAGCTCGGTTTCCTCGCGGATCAAGGCTTCGTTGGTTTCCGGCGACGGCGTGCTTTCACTCTTTTGCGAGAAGAGCTCGTCGTCGCGGTCCAGGAGTTTTCCCTTTTCATCGAGATCGATCTGCACGGCCTCGAGTTCCCTTCGTTTGGCCGCAATCCGGCCCTGCGCCGCCGCGAGTTCGCCGGTAAGGGCATCGATTTCTTTTTTCAAGGCCTCGGTCTTGGCCGGCGCCGCGCGGTGCGTCTCGGCCTGAGCGGCCCAGGTATCGGCCCAGACGTGAAGCTCGCGCGTTTTCCGCGCATGATGCGAAAAAGGAGCGGCAAACGCGAGAAAAACAGCCAGGCTGATCAAAAGCCCGTCCATGACAAACGCGCAGGCGCGCCGCCAGGTGGGCACGATGGCTGACGGCAGATCCGTCCCCCGCCCTTCGGCGTCCTGGCCGCTTGGGCCCGGGCGCAGCACTTTGTAAAGTTTGATTTTGTGCGGCAGGCCTTTGAGGATGCGGTAGCCGAGCTCCTCGAAATGCACTTCCGGCTTGTTCATGGACAGGTACACGGCTTCGGTAAAATAAATTTCGTTGGCTTCGGCATGCGCCTGCACGCGGGCCGCGATATTAACCGCCTCGCCATACACGTCGCCTTTTTCCATGATCACTTCGCCGGAATTGACCGCGATGCGCACCTCGATGCGGTCCTTGGGCGCGCCGGCGTTGTGTTTGGCGAGAGTTTCCTGGAGCGCGACGCCCGCGAGCACCGCGTCGGTCGGGCTGTCGAAGACGACGAGGAACGCATCGCCGATCTCTTTGATCAGGCGGCCGCCGAGACGCGTGATGACGGGCAGCAGGATTTCACGATGCCGCTCGATCATCTGCCGCGTTTCTTCGCGGCTCTGCGAACTCGTGCGGATCGTAAAGCCCTTCATGTCCGTGAACATAACGGTCAGATTGGAGGTTTCCATCAGCCGCGGCCTGTTTTGGAGAATGGGAACAAGATCAATCCTTGGGTTCCCTTAATTTACGGCATTTTCGGGAAGGATTGAACCGGAAGTTCGCCGGGATAGATCTCGGCTTCTATTGAAGGGTGACGAGCAGCTGCTCGAAGGGATGCTTCATTTCTGCGGCCGCCGAGCCGTGATAGGGATTGTTCAGCGCGACGGTTTCATCGAACAGAATCGCATTGTGCGCCGTTAAGGAGCGGCAGAGACAGTCGTGCTCGAAGACGTTGCAATTGTACTGACAAAGCCCGGTCAATTTCTGCCCCGTGAAAAATTTATCCAGCACGGCTTCGTAATGCGCCAGCTTGCCCATGTCG